>CAJOPO010000032.1 GCA_905236315.1 uncultured Treponema sp. | reverse complement strand
TACTTTCTATAAAAGACGCAGCTAGTAAACTTGGCATTAGCGAAAACTCATTAAAGCAGAAAATGCTGCTTTCTAACGCATAAGACTCTAATGGAAAAAGAATCTATAAACGGGAACATTATACCCGACAACATTGTAGTTTTAGTTTTTACCTCAGCTCTAAACCTACACGAAAGGGCTTTATCTGTGCAGAATACCTGGCTTAAAGATTTTCCTAACGGTTATTTAATAGGAGGTTATTTTTATGATCCCTCATTAAAAATGATTTCTTTAGGCAAAGATGTAGGAGAAGATTACCTTTCTGCAACATATAAGCAATTTTTAGGTTTAAAAGTTATGTATGAACGCTTCCCCAATAGTGAATGGTTCTTCGTAACAGGCTGTGATGCCTATGTATACTCAAAAAACTTATGCGCCTTGCTTTCAAAATATGATTCCCAAAAAGATTATTATATAGGTGGTCATTTTGGGAAACGTAACGTTAACAATACAGATATTACCTTCGCCTTTGGTGGTCCTGGTTTTGCGCTTTCTGCTTCGTTGTTAAAAAAGCTATTACCTCATATCGATTTTATACTAAAGGATTACACAAACTATGAAATTATGAAAAACGGTGCCTGTGATGTCACTATAGCATATTATCTACTTAAACTCTTTGGCATAGAACCAACTTTTGAAGAAGGCTTTTATCACTGTCAGCCATATAAGTATCCTGGCGTGCAATATTATAACGGAAACAATGAACTAATTACACAATCTCCCATAGATAATCCTATAGCATTTCATAATCTTTCTATAAGAGAAATGTATTTATTAAGGAAGGAAGGAAGGAAGGAAGGAGCTCTAAAGCCCAAAACGCCTATAACATTTTTATTTGATAAGGTCTGTGCCTTTATCTCAAAGAAACTTAAAACTAAGCGTTTTGTAAATACAGTTTGCAAATTCCTTTTTGGCTAATAACTTGCAGAAAAGCGCAATAAATCTTATACTCTTACTTACAAATGAGCGCAAATATAAGTATTTCAGTTATAATTCCAGCATATAATGCACAAGCAACCATACAAAATTGCTTACGCTCTGTTTTAGCACAAACATACAAGCCATGTGAAGTGCTAGTTATAAATGATGGCTCTAAAGATAACACAGCAGAACTTGCAAAAGAAATATTAGACTCAGAAAGAAGTATTCCATACAAAATAATTACCCAAAGCAACGCAGGTCCTGCAAAGGCACGCAACGAAGGCATAAGGCTTGCAAAAGGTAACTTTATAGCCTTTCTTGATGCTGATGATGAATGGGCACAAAATCATCTTTTTACACTTGTAAACGCATATACGCCTATACTATATAATTCCTATCCTGTAATTGTCTGCTCTCAAAAAAACACTATCACAAACACATTTAAGCAAAGCATAGTTTTGTTAAACAAACTTTTATATAAAAACTACGTAAAATCCTCTACAATGCTTATCCCTGCAAAATACTTAAAAGAAACAATGTTTGATGAAACAATGCGCTACTCCGAAGATTACAAACTATGGCTTAGCCTAGTTGCAAAATACGGATATATTGTTAATATAGATTCCTGCACCTCTATGGAACAGAGCATAAAGGCTCAAAAAGCCATAAAAGGACTTTCTTCAAACTTAAAAGCTATGGAAGCAGGCGAATTAGCAAATTATAACTTTCTATACAAAAACAATTTTATTACCCTAGCACAAAAACTTTCTGCAAAAACCTTTTCTACGCTAAAATATATTAGACGCATTAGTAAAGCCAATAAAACTCAAACAAATTGCTCTAATTTTACGGATAACTTTATGAATAGATATTTACAAACACCTCAAGCATTTGACGTACCCATAATCCTTATAATCTTTAATCGAAAGGATATTACGCAAAAACTCTTGCAGCGACTTTCTCTTGTGCGTCCTTCAAAGTTATTTATAGTTGCAGATGGACCGCGAAAAGACAGAAGTGATGACGTTCAAAAGTGCAAAGAAACAAGGGAATTAATAAAGCAAATAGATTGGGAATGTAATATACAAACTAAGTTTTCTGATGTAAATCTAGGCGTTGATGTAAACGAACCAGAGGGGCTAACATGGGCATTTACGCAAACAGATAGAGCTATTATCCTAGAAGATGATGTTATTCCAGATATAACATTTTTCCCATTCTGTGCTGAATTACTAGAGAAATATAAGGACGATGAGCGCATTATGCAGATTTCTGGAGAGAATCATATTCTTTCTAGCATAAGCATTGATGAATCATATTATTTTTCACGATATATACACATTTGGGGCTGGGCTACTTGGAAAAGGGCTTGGGACAAATTTGATACCACTATGGCAGAGTGGCCAAAGCTACGAAAACACAAGGCACTTGCTTCTGTCTGGAACAAAAAATCAGAGCAATACCACTGGTCTAGGCTTTTTGATATGGTTATGACAAAAGAAGGCGGAGGCTGGGATGCAAAATGGTGCTATACAATAGCAAAAGAACACGGATTGTCCATTGCCCCTGCTGTAAATCTTGTATCTAACATAGGCACTGCCTCTCTTGACGCAACACATCCTAACGTCAACAGTGTATTTGCAAATAGGGCATTGTTTTCTATAAAGTTCCCCTTAATCCACCCAAAAAGCGTGTTCATCTATCCGCATATTCAAGAACTAGAGAGAAAAGCACGTGTAAAAGACCAAGAAAGACTACCATATCCACTAAATAAGTGGGCATCTCTTACTAGAAGAGCCTTGCAAGGAAAACTACATATTAACTATGCAGAGGTAAATAAAGTTATGACGTATGAACAATTTAAGAACACAC
>CAJOPO010000031.1 GCA_905236315.1 uncultured Treponema sp. | reverse complement strand
TATAGACATACGGTAGCACTTAAAGCCCATCTCTGCAAAAAGTGCAATGTCCTCTTTATAGTGATGATACATATCTATGGCTTCATGACCTGGATATACATGCTTATCATCACATTCTAACATCTTCATTTTTCCTGAAATTACAGGAAATCTATCTTTACCATAAGGAATAAGGTCTACATTTGCAATTCCTCTGCCGCCTTCTTGCCATGCACCTTCACACTGATTAGCAGCAGTCGCGCCACCCCATAAAAAGCCTTCTGGCATTCTAAATCCTTTCATATATTTCCTCTAACAATGTTTTTCTTTTAAAAATTGTTGGCACTGCGTGCAGATGTTTGTTACTTCCATACCTATTACAAGGTGAATTTCGTTTCCGCGTATAATTACATCCTTTACGCCAGGCAATGCCCATAAATCTTTTAGCACATACGATTGTGCTTGTATTAATTCAATACGCAGTCTAGTAAAGCAGGCTTCTATATTTGTAATATTGTCAGAGCCGCTTAAACTTTCCATTAATTTTTTACAATCTGTATCAGTCCATTTTACCATTCAAGTATCAAATTTCCCAAACTCTATCTGTAAACGATTCAAATGAATCATTAAGTAAGTTTTTTCGTCATCAGGAACTGTATAAGAATAATTTGCCTGTACATAGTCTACTATCTTTTGCATGGAAACAAAGGCATCTGGAAAAGACTTTGCTACTGCTTCATACAAAATAGCATTCTTGTCAGGACGTTCTTTGTGAGTCATAATGCGCTGTGCAAAGAAAGATAAATGTGTTAGAAACCTTTGCCATGAATTAGACTCTTCATCAACTTCATTCTTTAAACAACTGCGGGCAATATCACTTACCTTTTGCACAAAAGTAAGGATAGAATTAAATTCAGGAGTGCTTTCTCCTAATTCGGCAGTAACAAAATGCATAGTAATAAAAGCAATTTCATCTATGCAGAAAGTTATGCCTGTTTCTTGCTTTATAATGTCGCTGGCATCTAAGCCTAGCTGAAACTCATCGGGATAAAAACTCTTTATAGCACTTGTAAGAGGATTGGTGACAGTAATATTCTTTCTCACGCGCTCCATAGCGGCACTTAAATGGTCTGTGAGTGTAATATATATACTGTCATCCAATTCTTTTGAACATTTTTGCTTTGCATGTGAGATTATCTTTTCAGACAAAAGAATATCCTCTAAAGGTATGTTCTCTATGAACTTCTGGAATCTACTGTTTGTTTCTTCGTTCTTTAATACAAACAGTTTTTCTATTCTAGAATCATCAAGAACCATACCAGCCTTTTGTCCAAAAGCTAATCCCCGTCCCATGGCTATCTTTTCTGTGCCATCTTCACCTTTGCATACAACAGCATTATTATTCAACACTTTTACAATATTCAAGGCTCTGTCCTTACAAACTTGCAGCCGAAGAACAAAGAGCCTTTTTTATAAAGCGTTTTTCTACATATTAGATGCAGAAATTAAATTGTCACCGGCATTTACATTGCTACCAGCAGTAGCAAGAATATCCACGTTTGCATAATCATCAGAATTGCCAATTACTATTGGTGTAGTTATATCATAACCCGCATTTTTAATTGCCGCAATATCAAATGTTAACAAAAGGTCGCCTTTTTTTACGCTATCGCCCTCTTTTACGTGAGCGGTATAGTGTTGCCCCTTTAATTCTACAGTATTCATACCAACGTGTACTAAAATATCAGAACCACCTGCTGTAGTAAGACCTACTGCATGTCTTGTATCTGGTAAGACAGACACCTTACCATCGCAAGGAGCGCGAACTTCTCCAACAGAAGGAAGAATTGCACAGCCTTTGCCAAGAGTTGCACTTGCAAATGCTTCGTCTTTTACTTCGTTAAGAGCTACAACTTTGCCTGCCATAGGAGCTGCAAGTGTAATATCTTGTGCTGCACTTGCACCAGAAGCTGGAGCTGCATTATCTTTCTTTTCTGGAACGCTATCTTTATAGAAGATAAGTTCGCATAGACAACCTGCTGCAACACAAACAAGAGAAACTACAACAGAGATAATCATCTTGCTGATGTCGCCTTCTGCAAGACCGCCTACAGCCTGAGATTGTGCTGTACCAATATATGCAGGATAACCGAATACACCCATACCAGCCATGCCAGTTCCTACTACACCAGTAGCACAAAGAACAGCACCAGCGATAGCTGCTATACCACATGTGCGGAAGAAAGGCCACTTTTTAGGAAGTGTAACACCGTAAATAGCAGGTTCTGTAACACCAGCAATACCAGAAATGATTGCAGGAGGACATAGACCCTTTAAATGCTGATCTTTTGTCTTTAACCAAATGCCGATTACAGCACCAGTCTGTGCAAATGTTGTACCAAACATAGCAACAAGAATTGTGTCTCCCTGTCCTAATCCCTGCTGAAGTAAGCTAAAGTTAATCATAGCTAGAGGAATTAATGACCAGTGTAAACCAAACATAACCAAAATCTGCCAGAAGAAGCCAATAAATAGACCTGTAATAATAGGGCTAATGCTAGATAGCCAAGTAAAGAATGTAGAAAGAACTGTAGATAGTAAAGAAGAAATAGGTCCGATTACCCAGAATGTTAAACAAGAAGTTACCATTAATGTAATAAGTGGTACTGCGAAAATCTTTATTGCATTTGGAATATAATCTTTATAAAGTTTTTCAAACCAACCAGCAAATGCTACTGCACAAATGATAGGAATAACTGAACTTGTATAACCAGCAGCTGGCCAAATAACAGGAATACCAAAAATACTTAATTTGCCTTCAATAGAGCCAGGAATACCCAGTTTTAATTCTGGATAGCATAGGATAAGACCTAAAGCAATGCCTTCAATCTCTGGTAGCTTGAACTTCTTTGCAGCGGTATAACCCAAGATAGCAGGCATAAAAAGGAATGCGCCGTCACCAATAGCTGTCAAGAATGAATGTGTGCTACCACCGCTCTTTAGCCAACCAGCTGCAACACAGAGTGCTAAAACACCTTTTATAATACCACAAGCAGAAAGTACACCCAAGAACGGAGTAAATACGCTAGTAACAATGCCTACAAATGCGTTAAATGGGTTCTTGTCTTTAGAACCGCCATCATCTGATTGAATCTCTGCAAGATTTTCTAGGTGGCCTACTGCAACAACTGCATCATATACATCAGGTACGTGCTGACCAATAACAACGTGATACTGACCGCCTGCTTTAATAATATTTACAACACCATCTGTATTCTTTAGGATTTCATCCTGAGCCTTACTTTCGTCCTTTAGCTTAAAGCGAAGACGAGTTACACAGTGCGTAAGGCTAACAATGTTAGATTTGCCACCTACATTCTGAATGATGATACGGGCAAGACCATCGTACTTATTCATACTTTTATTCTCCTTAAAATAAAAAAGGCAAAACCCATTACCCCCAATGTTTATGGAGTAATAAGGTTTTGCCTGTTATTCACAGTAACAATCCTGTTTTCTAATATCTTATGTTACGGTACAAATATATATTTGTCAAATCCTTTTTTTATATAAATTTTTGTTATACTTGTTTAAAAGTATTTTTGTGGGATACCTGTCGTGGTGTGTTTTGCAAAAGGGGTGTTGTAATTGCTGCAGGGCAACGCTACCATCTGAGTATTACGCCGCAGCATGGTATTCCATAATGCAGACTTTGCTTGCAAGGTGCGAAACACTTGCGACTATTTCATCGATTCGCTCCAAAACACTCATAGAAAAGACTTCCTCGCCACACTGCTGGCATTTTTTGCAGGGAACATTCTCTATGATGACATAGCAGTTCGGCAGATGCGCAAAGTAAGTTGCCTTTGAATCAATCATAATATCATTTTTCAAGCCAAGCATTTCATTTTGAAGCCTCCTTTCGTGTCTTGAAGTCTGCATTCCATTTTTCAGCTGACGGAAAATAAGCCGTTATCACTTTGCCACTTTTTCCCTCATCGCTTATGCAGACATGAAGTACAGCTCCTTTTGATGATTTTCCGCATATCAGACAGCTTGGAAACGGAAAGTCATCGGGATATTGCTCAATGATTTCGCCTCCCATAACAGCATTTCGTATATCTTTTGCAAGGATTCCGCGCTGACGGCAACGCTCGGAGGCGTGGTTTGTCATAAAAATATCGTCATTTTAGCTGTAACGGCGTATATTTTCCATCACAATCATAACTTAATTATAATGGGAACCTCTAAAAACTTCAGTTTTTAGAGGCAACTTTGAAAAATGCGATGTTGTAAGTCGCGCTATTATAGCGACTTACAACTCGCAGGAACCTCGAAAAACTTTCTGAAAGGGAGTTTTTCGAG
>CAJOPO010000030.1 GCA_905236315.1 uncultured Treponema sp. | reverse complement strand
AGTTTTTCGAAGTTCCCTTGAGCAAAAAGACTAAAAAATATATACTTTACGGAATGTCTAAGGGGCAAGATATGGAAGAAAAACTTTTACGCAAAATACTCATAGTTGATGACGAAAGAATTTCATTAATGATGACGGAGCATATTCTTGCAACCGAATATAAAACAATCTGTGCAACCTCTGGCGAAGAAGCTATCTCCCTTTATCAAAAAGAACATCCTGCAATGGTACTTTCTGACTTACACATGCCCAATATGTCTGGCTGGGAACTTCAGCAGAAAATGCAGGAATTAAGCAAAGAGCAGATTCCCTTTATGTTTATGACAGCGGATAAGGACGAGGAAACAGAAAGTCGTGGCTTTGAAAACGGAGCTATGGATTTTATACGAAAGCCTTTTAGAGCTGATGTGCTTTTAAAACGTGTGGGGAATATTCTGCAAACTGTGGCACAAATCAAAGGGTTAAAAAAAGCTGCTGGCACAGACCCCATGACTGGTCTTCTAAACAAAAGCACTTCACAAACAGAAATTGCTTCATTATGTAAAGACACACAAGGTGCCCTTATGATGATTGACTTAGACAGTTTTAAGCTTGTAAATGATATTTATGGTCATTCTATGGGCGATAAAATCCTTATTCGCTTTGCAGAAATAATTCAATCTGTAGTTAGAACTTCAGATATAGCAGGTAGAATGGGTGGCGATGAGTTTATTGCCTTTTGCCAAAACATAAATGATGAAGATGTATTAAAAAAGAAGGCTGAATATATAAACACTCAGATAGTGCTTTCTGCTAAAGAATTTATGGGACAGGATATGAATATTCCTTTAGGAGCCTCTATAGGTTGTGTCTTTGCCCCAAAGGAAGGAACTGATTTTTCTGCTTTGTATCAAAAGGCAGATAAGGCTCTCTATACTGTTAAACAAAATGGTAAACACGGTATATCTTTCTATCATCAAGTAAAAGATGTACCCACTGATGAAGAGGATAAAACTTCTGGTCTTTCTAAAATGTTTATGATTCTTAATGAGCGCAATCAAAGTCAGGGGGCATTTGTACTTCCGTTTGAGCAGTTCCGCATTGTTTATCAGTTTTTAAAGCGAGGGGCTTCTCATTCTTCAAGAGAAGTGTGGGCTGTAATGTTTACGCTACAAAATGCGAATGAGCAGACTGTAGAACACTTTATGGAAATATTGCGAACATCATTAAGACAGGGGGATGTTGTAACTCAAACAGGCAAGAATAAATTCATTGCAATGCTATTAGAAACATCTCAACCGTATACGCCAACAATCATAGACCGCATACTAAAGAATTGGAATAGAGAGTTTGAAGATAAAGTTGCCCCCCTCGTAAGCTATGAAACCGCTATGATGGAATAAATATTTCACTATTGGTCTATTGGTCAGCTTGTTTATAAAAGTACAAAATCCTCTGTAAAAAGATTTTTTTAATGTGTTATACTCTTTTTAGGTGGAATTATGGCAAATAAGAATCTTTCAGTGGCAAAAAACACCAAAAATGACGAATTTTACACTCAATACTCAGATATCCAAAAAGAAGTGAACGCCTATCTTGAATATAATCCTAATGTGTTTCGTGGAAAGACTATTCTTTGCCCTTGCGATGACCCTGAATGGAGCAATTTCACCAAGTTTTTCGCACAGAATTTTGACAGTTTTGGCTTGAAAAAGTTGATTTCTACATCGTATGCCTATGACTCAAAAACTCCGAAGCCTGCTTTTGACTGGCAGCCCACGCTTTTTAAAATGGAAAACCCGAATTATAATGCGGTAAAATCCTCCAAGCACGGAAAAATATTTACACTCACTGATAAGGAAGAACCACCGCGCGATATTAAGGGAGCCTCTAAAAACTTCAGTTTTTAGAGGCAACTTTGAAAATGCGATGTTGTAAGTCGCTCTATTATAGCGACTTACAACTCGCAGGAACCTCGAAAAACTTTCTGAAAGGGAGTTTTTCGAGGTTCCCTTAACAAATTAAAATAGAGTTATCTTGAAGGCTATGGGGACTTTAGAAGCGATGAAGTTTGCAAGTTACTCAAAGAAGCCGACAGCGTAATAACTAATCCTCCGTTTAGCCTTTTTCGAGAATTCATTGCATGGCTTTTTAGCGAGAACAAGAAATTCATTATAATTGGTAATAAAAATGCAATCACTTATAAGGAAGTATTCCCGCTAATAATGGAAAATAAAATGTGGGTTGGAAAAACTCCGATGTCTACAGATTTACTTTTTGATGTTCCTAATCAGGAGAAATTCGCAAAGGAGAAAAAACTCGGTAGTGGTTACAGAATAGTCAATGGCATTGTTTATGCTCGTGCACAAGCTATTTGGTTTACTAATCTTGAGCATGGAAGAAGACATGACATACTTGATGCGATAACATACAAAGAAAATATCGACTCTAGCAGACATAATGATATTCGTGGAATCGGTTATAAAAAGTATGACAACTATGATGCAATAGAAGTGCCATATACAGACGCTATTCCCTTAGATTATGACGGCATTATGGGAGTGCCTATTAGTTTCTTGGATAAATATTGTCCTGAGCAGTTTGAAATTCTAGGAGCTACACAACGCGGTTGTCATGATAAAGTTCCTGATACAAGAAAGTATGATGATTATTGGGAAGTGCAACAGAATGGAAAAAGAACAGGCTCATCTGGAGGAAAAACAAATGAAAATGCAAATCTTCTCCAGAATGACGGCAAGAAAAATTATTTTATAAATGCAGAAGGAAGAATAGTTCAATCTGCTTATCAAAGAATCTTTATACGACATAAAAAATCACAGAAATAACAAAATTATTGTAATTTATTGTCAAAAATCGCATTTTTCCTGCATATAAATATATAAGAAAAAAAATAAAAAACGCCATATTAAACGTTAGCAAAATATCATTCTAGCAATACAGCAAAAGAATCTTTGCTGAATACTTGGCATAAGTTAGGTTGCTAAGAAGGAAGCGTAAGGAAGGAGGGGGGTATGAAAACAGAACTAAAACAATACAGCGTAGCAGAACTTTGTGATGGCTTTGTCTACAACGAATTGGAAGAAAAAGGCTTGTTCGGGCTTTCTGGCAAACTCACAATTCAACCTGAATATCAGAGAAATTACATTTATAATGACGGAAAACGTGATGTTGCCGTAATAGATTCGCTTTTAAAAGGATATCCAATCGGCTTAATGTATTTTGTTCGAAATGCTGACGGCTCTCTTGAAGTTCTTGATGGGCAGCAGCGCATTACCTCAATAGGACGTTTTATTATGGGGAAATTTGCCATAAAAATAAATGGCTTAGAGCATTATTTGTTTAACATGGCAAAAGATATGCAAGAAAAAATCTTACAAACACAGCTTCTTGTCTACGAATGTGAAGGAACTGAAAGCGAAATAAGGGAATGGTTTAAGACCATAAACATCGCAGGTGTCCCTCTTAACGAGCAGGAGCTTTTAAACGCAGTCTATTCTGGTGAGTTCGTTACAAAAGCAATGGAGAAATTTAGCTGTTCAACAAATCCCCATATACAACGCTGGAGTTTGTATATTTCGGGTTCTGCAAAGCGACAGGATTATCTTCATACGTCTCTCGATTGGGTAAGTCGTGGGAATATCAGCGAATATATGAGTATTCACCGTCATGATACAGATATTAAAGAATTAGAAACGTATTTCTCAACTGTATTGGACTGGTCTCATTCTGTGTTCAATTCAGTTCAAAAAGAAATGTGTGGCTTGGAATGGGGCAGACTGTACGAAACATACCATAAGAATGCCTATGACCCTAAATTCATTTCAAAGCGGATGAATGAACTCCACGCTGATTTCTATGTGAAGAACAAAAAAGGCATTTTTGAATATTTGCTTGGTGGAAAACATGACAAGAAACTGCTCGATGTCCGCATTTTTGATGAGCCAACAAAGAAATCTGTATACGCAAAGCAGACTGCCGAAGCAAAAGAAAAAGGCATTTCCAATTGTCCGCTCTGCGCTTTGAGCAACACTCCAAATAAAAGCAAAATCTGGAAAACGGCGAAATGGACGCTGACCATGTTAGTGCATGGAGCAAAGGCGGGGCAACAGACATTGCGAATTGTCAGATGCTTTGTAAAACGCATAATAGAAGCAAGGGAAACCGTTAAAGATATTTCCCTATTTTTTTAATCTTGCTGTGCGTTCATAATAAGCATTTGCAAGCGATTTTCTATATTTGCAAAGCTTACATCTGGGTCATAATCTAGTGGCAATATCTGTACATTAGGATATAGTTCCTTTAGCTTTTTGGTTATGCCACGCCCTACAACGTGGTTTGGTAAGCAGCCAAAAGGTTGTAGAATTATAAAGTTCCTGCACCCCTTAGAAGCATGATGTAATATTTCTCCTGGAATAAGGAAGCCTTCCCCCGTATCAAATGTATGATAAATAACATCATCACTTTCTTTTACAAGCTCTGTAAGCCTTGTTGCCCTTTCATATAAAGGATGACGCTTTGCAACAGAGTCTGCAAGATTGTGTGCAAATAAGAAAAAGCCATCCGCCACTTGAAGCCATACCTTTGTGGGCAAGGGCTTTTCCAGTTTGTATTCCTGCGTTTGCATATCCTGTACAAAGTAGGTCTTTTGAATAACATCAGACATTCTTGCCTCTATGATTTCAAAACCATTGTGTTCAAGATAAAGTTCTATATCTCTATTTGCGCCTGGATGGAAGTTTAAAAGGAATTCCCCTACGATTAGAACCTGTGGGCGAGGCTTTGAGCGGTCATAGCGCACTTGCTTCATTAGGTCTATGGCCTTTGCAAAACCACTTCTCGCCCCCAAAACGCCATGCTTTTCTATGCCCTCCATAATGTATTCCATGCCTTTTTCAAAAGCCCTATCCGAGCTTCCCTTTTCTAGTTCATAAGGGCGCATTTTGCGCAATAGCTCTTCCATAATATCTATCATTGGCATAGCAACTGCAATAACAAGCAAAGAGGGCATACTTAAAATAAAGCCAGGATGAATATCATGATAATCTACATCATCATTAGTAACTATAGGCACATAGTCATAGTCTGCATCATCTAAGGCTTTACGCAAGAGTGCTGTATAATGCGTTAGGCGGCAATCACTTATGTACTTTGCCGTTGCAACCGCTACATTATGCGGGTCATATTTACCACTCTGCAAAGCCGCAAGAGCTTCCCCAATAACTATTTGTGCGGGGAAACATATATCGTTATGAACATATTTTTTACCAAGCCTTATAGCCTCTTCTCGTCCAATTTCCATAGGAACCGCATTCATCTTTTGATGCCTTAAGGCCGCCGTCATAATCTGGCAGAAAGCATGAGATGTGTTTGGAACTAAAACAATTTTATCTCGTAAGGTCTCTTCTGTAAACTTTACTGTATACGGAGCGGGCAATTCATGCTTTTGTTCTTCTTTACCACGCTGACGCTTCATTTGTATTGTTTCTATAAATGAACGCACCCTAATGCGCAAGGGGCCTTGAACATCGCTTTCATCAAGTTTTAATACAAGAGGCGACTTTTGTGATATTTCTTTCATCAAGCGAATAATCTCATCAGAAAGATATGCGTCATGACCACAGCCAAAGCTAACTATCTGCACATATTCAAGATTAGGACTTTCTGCTGCAAGAATAGCAGAAGAAAGCATACGAGCATGATAGTTATTCACTATATCAAGGCGGCTTTTGCTAAGGTCTACACTTTCTATTCCAGGAACAGAATCCACTGTAAGAACTGGTATTCCCATAGAAGTAAATAATTCAGAAAGGCCATGATTTACAAGAGGGTCATTCTGGTATGGGCGAGAGGCTAACACTATAGCATAGCTATCCTTCTTTTGCACATCTTCTATAATGCGTTCTGCCTGCGTCTTTAACTCTGTATGGAACTGCTCCATAGCACTATCTGCTTTTTCAATAGCCTCTATGGTTTTGTTCTTTGGAATGTTAAAGGTCTTTGCCATCCATTCAGAAAGCTGCTTATTGCGGTCTTTACCTGTGTACCAAAAGAATAGGGGAGAGTCAAAAGGTATATTAAAACGCTTTTGAGGATTATCAGAGTTTTTTATAACCCATGAATACCCCTTTACAATGGCACACATAAATTCACTAGTGTGTTCTGTGTTTTCTGTGTGTACATTGGTTACTATAGGCATAAAGATATGGTCAACTTTCTTACTTGCAAGATTTCTTAAATGCCCATGAACTAGTTTTGCAGGGAAACACACTGTGTCAGAAGCCACAGCAGAAAGCCCTTCTTCATACATTTTGCGTGTACTTAAATCAGAAAGCACTACATTAAAGCCCAAAGACTTCCAAAAGGTAGTCCAGAATGGCATATTATCCCAAAAGCCCAATACACGAGGAATACCTATAGTAACATTGCGATTAGGAGATGAAAGACATTCGTAATCGCGGAATAAAAGCTCTTGCCTCACCTTGAATAAATCAGGAGCCTTTTGCACGCTGCGAGCTTTTAACTGCTCTCGAACATTTTCGTCTTTTGGGTCGCCTACAACCTCTCCTCGTTCACATCTATTATTTGTTACCCAAGAAGCCCCATTAGAAAAGCGTACTATAGTGCGCTTACAATGATTTGTACAGAATGGGCATATAAGATTTGCCTGCTGTGTGTAAGAAAAGTTTTCTAAATTATCTAGCCCAATAAATGTGCGATGAGGTGCCTCTTGTCCTTTCTTTGCCTTCATATATTCTTTAGTAAGAAGGGCAACCCCTATAGCACCCATTATTCCAGGATAGGGAGCGCGAACTACATCTCTTCCTGTATACTGTTCCATTGCACGTAAAACAGCATCGTTTTGGAATGTTCCCCCCTGCACTACGATTTTGTGTCCTAGCGAGTCAAGATTTGCAACTCTAATAACCTTTGTAAAAACATT
>CAJOPO010000029.1 GCA_905236315.1 uncultured Treponema sp. | reverse complement strand
TTAATAGAATTATTATACTTTAAGATAGCGTATTTTACAAGTTATTTATTTGTAAAACCCACCAAAAATGTAGAAACGAAAAACAAACGGATTTGTTCAGAGCTAACGCTCTTCGCTTATTTTATGTGAGTGCCGTTAGGTGCGAACAAATCCGTTTGTTATATAAGAATATTGTTTGCAGAAATTATTGTGAGGAGGCGTTTCCCTATATCAAAAAGGTAGTACCTTTACACCTAAAAGGTATAGCCTTCGTGTTCAAAAGGTATAACCTTCGTGCTATAAAGGTACTACCTTTATGGTGCTAAGGCATAGCCTTTTTTATGGGGAGAAGATTTTTTATAGTGGTTTACGCTTGCCTTGTAAAAATAACGCTTTTAATGCTATATTTATACTGGAAGAATAACCAATATGAATAATAAACAAGATTTTACACAGGGAAATATATTTTCAAAATTAACAGCCTTTATGCTACCTATATTACTATCGCTCATCTTGCAATCCTTATATGGAGCGGTGGACTTATTTATAGTGGGACATTTTGGAACAACGGAAGGTATAAGCGGTGTTTCTGTAGGTGGCAATGTAATGAACCTTTTTACAATGCTCTTAAACAATATTACATTGGGTGTTACAGTCCTTATGGGGCAGTACATAGGAGCAAAACGTTTTGAAGATGTAAATAAACTGATAGGTAATGCAGTAGCCTTCTTTTTAACAGTTTCTCTTATATTAACCGTACTCATTATAATATTTGCACGCCCCCTAGCTGTAGCAATGCAAACTCCAAAAGAAGCCGTAGACTTAACAGTGCAGTATATTCGCATTTGCGGGGCAGGCTTTTTGTTTATCACTTTTTATAATTTTATAAGTGCTGTGCTTAGGGGCATGGGAGACTCTAACACTCCACTAATATTTGTTGCCATAGCAAGCGTTGTAAATGTAATTGGCGACCTTATCCTTGTGGCTTTCTTTAAGATGAATGTTGCAGGGGCGGCTATAGCGACTGTTCTAGCGCAAGCGGTAAGCGTTGTTCTTTCTCTTGGAATAATCAAAAAGAAAAAGCTTGTGTTTTCTTTTAAGAAAAAATATTTTAACTTTGGAAGTGAAGTGCCAAAGTTTGTAAAATTGGGGCTTCCGCTTACTATACAGGGCTTTCTTACCAATTTTAGTTTTTTAGCATTGTGTGCTTTTGTAAATCGTTTGGGCTTAGATGCTTCTTCTGGCTATGGAGTGGCGCAGAAGATACAGATGTTTGTTATGCTTATACCAGGCGCACTAATGCAAAGTATGGCTCCTTTTGTTTCTCAAAACGTTGGGGCAGGAAACGAAAAACGCGCTCGTAGTGGAATGTTATGTGGACAGGCTTTGGGAGCGGGCATTGGATTATTTGTAGGCTTAGCAACATTCTTTTTGGGAGATAAGATTGCAAGGCTATTTACACCAGACCCAGCAGTTATTAATAGAGCATTTGAGTTTTTGAGGGGATTTTCTCCAGAAGCGGTGGTTACTTGCATACTGTTTAGTTACTTAGGATATTTTAATGGGCACTCAAAGTCTTTATTTGTAATGGTTCAAGGCTTATTACAAACCTTCCTAATCCGCTTACCTATGTCTTATATAATGAGTATTCAACCTAATGCCACTCTTACAGGAATTGGAGCTGCAGCCCCTTGTGCTACTATGTTTGGCATAACCTTATGCTTTATTTATTATAAGTTAATGGGAAGGGAGTTGGATAGGAAGTAGACGATAGGAGATAGACGATAGAACTTAGAATTTAGAGTTTAGAAGATAGAAGATAGAGATTGAACGTTTTTCCTATAAATTATAGAATATCATCATTATGGAAAAAACACTTTCAGTGCTGTTAGCTTCTATAAAAGAAGGCGCACTTAATTATACATTCACACTTGCAGACGGAAATACAGAATTAAAAAAACAAGAGGCACTAGAAATAGCGCAAAATATCAATATAAAAAGTCTTGTGTTTGATAGCAGAGCTGTGTTAAAGGATTCTTTGTTTTTTGCCCTTCCTGGCACACACACTACAGGAAATAGATTTATTTCTAACGCAATAGAAGCGGGGGCTAGGGCAATAGTATTTCAAGATGAGTTTTCTAAAGAAGAGCAAGACGGCATAAAGCAGGCTATAGATAACGTTAGAGAGCCTATAGTTTTTATAAAAACACACTCTTCTAGATTTGCAATGTCTCCTTTAAGTGCGGCTTTTTATGATAATCCTTCAGAAAAGATGATTATTTACGGCGTTACAGGAACAGAAGGCAAGTCTTCTACAGTTTCTTTTATATGGCAGCTACTTAGACTTTTAGGTTTAAAGGCGGGCTTTATTTCTACCGTGCAGTATTCTCTAGGAGATGAAGCCCTTGCAAATCCTGAACACCAAACAACGCCAGAAGCCCCCATTGTTCAAGAAAAACTATATAGAATGTTGCAAAATGGCTGCACGCACGCAGTAGTTGAATCTTCAAGTCATGGTTTAAGTGAAAGGACTAACCGCTTAGGAGATGTTCACTTTGATTGCGCTGTCTTTATGAATGTAACCCTTGAACATCTTGAATTTCACGGTACCTATGAGCAATATAAAAATGATAAAGCAAATCTCTTCCGCTTTTTAGATAAATATGACCATCAAAAACTTATAAATGGCACTATGCAAAAAGTTCCGAGTTTTGGTGTTGTCAATTTAGAAGACCCTGCCGCTTCTTATTTTGCTAATTGCACAAAAAAGAAGGTATTTGGCTTTACAACAGAGGGAAAGGCTGGAAAACAAGCGGGAGAGAATATGACAGCTTCTCCTTTACCAAAGATTCCTGATGATATGCCATACCTTGCAGCAAGGAACATTGCTTCTGCACGCTTTGGGCTTTCTTTTAGCATACAGCGTTTTGCAAGCCATAGTTCACTAGGTTCAGAAGATAGAATTGTGCATGTAAAAACTTCTGTTCCCGGTGCCTTTAATGCTTATAACATTATGGCAGCCTTGCTTGCAGTTCACGGAACAACAGGAAAGTCCATAGAAGACTTAGTTCCTTTAGTGGAACACTTTGAAGCAGTAAAGGGCAGAATGACCG
>CAJOPO010000028.1 GCA_905236315.1 uncultured Treponema sp. | reverse complement strand
TATAATAGCGCGACTTACAACATCGCATTTTCAAAGTTGCCTCTAAAAACTGAAGTTTTTAGAGGCTCCCTTAAATGAGATGGTCTTTCTAAAAATATCAATTTTTTATGTTTTTTTCCTATTTTTATTGTAAAACTAGTCAATAAAAGTCTATTATATAAGGAGAGGTATAATAGAGAATTTTATGGCAAAGGTAGAAGAAAAAATTCCAACTGATATGACAGAAAAGCTAAAGGCACTAGAGGCTGCTCGTCTTCAAATTGAAAAACAGTTTGGCTCTGGGTCTTTAATGAAGCTTGGTAGTAAAACAGATGCAACTTCTATAGATGTAATACCATCTGGTTCTATATTGCTAGATGAAGCATTAGGGGCAGGTGGTTATCCGCGTGGTAGAATTATAGAAATGTACGGACCAGAAAGTTCTGGTAAAACAACTTTAGCCCTTCATGCCGTAGCTGAAGCACAAAAGTTAGGCGGTATAGCAGCCTTTATAGATGCAGAGCATGCGCTTGACCCTGTATATGCAAAAAATCTTGGTGTTAATATAGAAGAATTATGGGTGTCTCAACCTGATACAGGAGAGCAAGCGTTAGAAATATGTGAAAACCTTGTTCGTTCTGGGGCGGTGGATATAATAGTAATAGATTCTGTAGCAGCCCTTGTGCCTCAAAAAGAAATTGATGGCGAAATGGGAGATTCTGTTATGGGAGTTCAAGCCCGCTTAATGAGTCAAGCCTTAAGAAAACTTACTGCTATTGTTGGAAAAAGTAAGTGTACTATAGTATTTATAAATCAAATTCGTATGAAGATAGGAGTTATGTTTGGCAATCCTGAAACTACGACAGGTGGTAATGCGCTAAAGTTCTATTCTTCAATACGCTTGGAAATTCGCCGTATAGAAACTATAGAAGGAAAGGGAGAAGAGGAAGCTTTAGGAAATAGAGTAAGGGTAAAGGTTGTAAAAAATAAAGTTGCTCCTCCATTCAGAAAGGTTGAATTAGATATATATTTTGGTAAAGGTGTTTCTGCTGCTGCTTCCTTGCTAGATTGTGCTGTAAAACATGGTCTTATTGATAAGCGTGGAGCTTGGTATACACGTGGAGAAGAAAAAGTAGGGCAGGGCAAAGAAAATGCCGTTGCATACATAGAGGCTAATCCTGACTATAAAATAGAACTTGAACATACTTTAAGAGAAAAAATTTTCCCAGGTCAAGTTTTAAGAACAAAAGAAGGTGAAGTTGTTACTGAAGAACAAATCCGAGAATATGAAAAGAAAATGAGAGCAAAGGGAGTTGGCACAGGTGGCCAAGTTGAAGTTGAGGAGGCAAAAACAGAAAATCCTAGTGGAATAAGCGGAAGTGAAAGTTCATCAAAGCCTACTGAGGATGTAAAAAAAGCAAAGCCTGCTGCAAAGACTTCTAAAACAGTTTCTTTAGCAAAGGAAGCTGCAGAAGATAAACCTGTACCATCTGATTTATTTTAATATATGGTAAATGTTTTATTAGGACTAGGTTCTAACCGTTCTTTTAACGGCAAAGAACCTGTGTCTTTGTTAAAGGAAGCGTGTCTTTCTTTAAGGACTATTTTAAAAGATATAAGATTTTCTTCTATATATAAGAGTGCTGCTATGTATTATTTAAATCAAGAAGATTTTTATAACATGGCAGTTACTGGTAAATATGAGGGGAGTGCTTTTGAATTATTAGATGATATTCATAAGATAGAGGAAACTTATGGAAGAGATAGAAAAAAGGAGATAAGAAATGGTCCTCGCCCCATAGATATAGATATAGAACTTTTTGGTTCTATGAAAATTAATAGTCCGTCATTGATAATACCTCATGAAAGAATGTTAGAAAGAGCGTTTGTTCTTATGCCAGCTATTGAGATTTTAGAAGAAAATGCCGATGTAAGTAAAAAAGACATCGAATTTTACAAAAAAAAACTATTTTCTATAAAAAATCAACAGCAAATAAACCTATATTTATCTAAAGAAGAGTTTTTTTTTATAAATTCTTAAGTTCGGTGACTTTATTTAATTGTAGCAAGAAAAGCGATTTATGCTTTGTAAAGCTATTTTTAATGAAAGCATGGGGCTAACTTAAATGGAACAAAGGAAATTTATTACAGGACAATTTGATGGTCCTTTAGATTTATTATGGAGTTTAATAAGGGAACAAAAGATAAATATTTATGATATTCCTATTTCTGACATAACAGAGCAGTTTTTGGATTATCTTGATTATGCCATAGAAGTGGATTTACAAGATTTAACGGAGTTTTATTATTGGGCTGCTAAACTTGTTAATATGAAGAGTTCTTTATTAATTCCTACGGAACTTCCAACTTTTGGTGATGATGAAGATATGGAAGACCCCAGAAGCGAGCTTGTTGTACAGCTTATAGAATATCAGCGTTTTAAGAAGCTTTCTAGTTTAATGGAAGAACAAGAAGAGCAAAGTGAGTGGAGTTTTGAAAGAAAAAAAATAGAGAGACTTTTGCCTTTTGATGATGACGAAGATATGTGGGAAAAGATGGATACTTGGACCTTATTGCAGGATATGCAAAAGATATTTAAGGAATTAGTCGATTCTCCTAAGGCAACTCGTATATTTGAAGATGAAGAGATAACATCAGATGAGAAAAAACTGCTTATAAAAGAATTGCTTGAAAAACACGGCGAATGTATGTTTACTGATTTAATAACCCGCAAAGGTAATGAATTAGATGTTGTTTGTGCATTTATGGCTATCTTGGAAGCGGTAGGAAAAGATAAAATAGCAGAAATTTATCAAAATAGAATGTTTGGAGATATAAAAATATGCAAGAAGAAAGTGGCATAGAATCTGAAGATAATGGTGAAGATATAAAAGAAAATAATCTTCTGCTTAATTTGGATAATAAAACTGCTTTACTGGAAACTGTTCTTTTTTTGGAAAGCGAGCCACAGTCAATAGAAAATTTAGCAAAAATAACAAAACTTTCTGAAGATGATATAACAGAATGTTTAGAGTGTTTACGAGAAAAATATACTAATGTAGATTCTGGTATAGAGATTTCTCAGATAATTGGTGGCTGGATGCTTACTCCCAAAAAAGAATATTTTAGCCTATTAAAAGAACGTTATGGTAAAAAAAATGAGGGAAGACTTAGTAAATCTGCAATAGAAACGCTTTCTATAATTGCATATAGTCAACCTATAACACGTGCGGAAATTGAAAGTTTTAGACATGTAAATGTAGATAATATGATGCGTTTATTATTGGATAGAAAGTTTATAAAAGAAGTTGGTAAAAAAGATGTGCCAGGTAAACCTACTCTTTATGGAACAACAGATGAATTTTTGGCTTTCTTTCATTTACAAAGTCTTGCAGACCTTCCTCAGTTAGAGGAAGAAGAAGAAAAGAGGTTTGCCCTTGCTCGTTGATAATGAAAAAACAGAATGGCGTTTGCAACATTATATGGCTTTATGTGGAGTTGCAAGTAGGCGCAATAGCGAAAATATTATTTTAGAAGGTAGAGTTAGTGTAAATGGACAAATAGTTGATAAACTTGGTATAAAAGTTTCTACAAATGATATTGTATGTGTAGATGGCAAGCAAATAGAATTTGAAAATGAAAAGCGATATGTTCTTTTAAATAAACCTGTAGGATATGTTTGCAGTTTATCTGATGAAAAAGGACGACCTATAGCGGCAGATTTATTAAAGAACTCGTATTCAGAACGCTTATATAATGTGGGGCGTTTAGATATGTTTTCTAGTGGATTGCTCTTATTTACTAATGATGGAAACTTTGCTGCAAAATTAAGTCATCCTTCTGCAGAATTAGAAAAAGAATATATTGTAGATACTGCCCAACCTTTGCCACGTGGCTTAGATAAAGAATTTATGAAAGGCTTACGTGTAGATGGAGTTTTTTATAAATGCAAAGAAGCTGAAGAATTAAATGCAAGGCGAATGCGTATTGTATTAATAGAAGGAAAGAATAGAGAGATTCGCCGTGTATTTGATTATAAGAGGGTGGGCATAAGAAAATTAAAGCGAATAAGAATTGGTTGTATAGGGATGGGTAACTTAGAAGAAGGGGAGTTTAGAGATTTATCTAAGGAAGAAATACAATCCCTTTTACGATTATGTACTCATAATGAGTAAATCATAATGAGCTAAAAGATAAACTGTTGTTTTTAATAAGGAGAATTATATGGTAGTTGCTATAGATGGACCTGCTGGAACTGGAAAAAGTACAATCGCACATAAACTTGCTTCTGAATTAGGACTTACTTATTTGAATAGTGGTAGTTTTTATAGGGCATTAACTTTAGCTTTACTAGATGCAAATATCCCACTTGATAATCCTAGTGCAGTATTGGACTTTGCTAAAAAACAACATCTTGATTATAAAAATGCACGATTGATTTTAAATGGTGTTGATGTTGATGATTTGTTGCACCAAGATAGAGTTGATTCGGCTGTTAGTGGTGTATCTTCTATTGTTGAGCTGCGCCATCTTGTTAATGAACGTATGCGAGAAATTGTAAAATCAATGGATATTATCTGTGAAGGAAGAGATATGACAACTGTTGTATTTCCTTCTGCTGAATATAAATTCTTTTTAGACGCTAGTATAGATGTTCAAGCAAAACGCCGCTTTGAACAAGGTGTAAGTAATCTTTCACTAGAAGAAATAAAGGCTGCAATAATAAAAAGAGATGAGATGGATAGAAATAAAAAAGAAGGTTCATTAAAAAAAGCAGATGATGCCGTTTATATTGATACTTCAGACTTGACGATAACGCAGGTTTGTGAGATAATAAAGACAAAAATTAACGCTTAAGGGTTTTGGTATGGAACAGAAGGAAGTGGAAAAGAATGTCGTTCAGGACTCAAACGATAACATTCATACACAATTAGAAGCATCTATTAATCAAATGGAGTCAGTTGAGAGTGGCAACGTTGAAGGAACCGTTGTTGAAGTTAGAGATGATACCGTCTTTGTAGATATTGGAACAGGAAGAGACGGACAAATCCGTATAGCAGAGTTTGGTGATGTAGTTCCTGCTGTAGGTGATAAAATTACGGTTTTTCTTAAGAATCCTAGTGGAAGAGATGGATTGCCTGAAGTTTCAAAGATTATGGCAGATGAGAAACGTCTTTGGGAAGAATTAAAAACTGCTTATGATGAAAAGAAGTCAGTAGAAGGTACTATAGAAGCTGCTACAAAGGGTGGCTATATGGTAAATCTTGGTGGTGGTATAAAGGCTTTCTTACCAATAAGTCAGGCTGATAGCCAAAAAGTAGAAAAAGAAGAAAAACTTATTGGGGTGAAAGGTCGTTTCTATGTAGAAAAATTATATTCTAATGGAAAACGAAATGTCGTCGTTAATCGCCGCAAGTATCTTGAAGAACAGATAGATATAAATCGAGATAAGTTCTTTAGTGAAACAAAGATAGGCGATGTTGTAAAAGGCACTGTTAAGTCTTTTACTAGTTTTGGAGCATTTATAGATTTAGGTGGCTTTGATGGTCTTCTTCATATTAATGATATGAGTTGGGGACATGTTACACGACCTAAAGATTTTGTAAAGAAAGGTCAGGAAATTGAATTAAAAGTGATTCGTTTAGACCCAGAGGGAAAACGAATTAATTTATCCTTAAAACATTTTTCCGAAGACCCATGGGTACACTTTGAAGATAAATATCATGTAAATGATGTTGTTGATGGAAAGGTAACAAAACTTACTGACTTTGGTGCATTTATAGAACTTGAAGAGGGCATTGAAGGTCTTGCTCATATTTCTGAATTTAGTTGGACTAAAAAGATTAATAAACCTTCTGATATGGTAAAAGAAGGTGATAAAGTTCAATGTATGATTCTAGGATATGATATACAAGCTGGTAGAGTTTCTTTAGGATTAAAGCAGGTAACTGCAAATCCATGGGATTCTATTAATGAACGCTATCCTGTTGGTTCAAAAGTAAAGGGTAAAGTTGTAAAAGTAACTAATAGTGGTGCTTTTGTACAATTAGAAGAAGGAATTGATGCTTTCCTTGCTGCTGAAGATTTATCTTGGACAAAGAAAGTAAAACATCCTGGTAGCGAAGTAAAGCAAGACCAAGAACTTGATGTTGTTGTATTGGAATGTGATGTAGAAGGTCATAGATTAAGAGTAGGTGTAAAACAACTTACTGATAATCCATGGAAAGCCTTTGCTAATGAATATCATCAAGGAAGCACTTTAGAAGGTGAAGTTGCTAGCATTACAGATTTCGGTATTTTTGTAAAGGCTCCTAATGGTATAGAAGGTCTTGTAAACAAAGCCAACTTGAGTGAAGATAGAGATACTCCATTTGAAGAAGCTGTAAAGAAGTATAATGTTGGGGATAAAGTAAACGTCTATGTTGTTGCTGTAGATGTTGAAAAAGAAAAGGTTGCTTTCTCTGTTAAAGAATATAAGAAAGCCCAGCAACGCGCTGAGATTTCTCAATATATGTCTTCTAGCAATGATGATGGTGGAGCCTATACAATAGGTGATAGCCTTAAAAATCATAATAAATAAGCGAATCTGATTTGTTTGAATGAGCTCTTTAGGTGCTATGGATATAGAGCGCTTAAAGGCGCTCATTAGAATAAACATTCCTTTTGATACTTGTAGCTATTCAAATATAAATGAGTTGTATGTTTCTATATTGAAATGTATAACTCATATTTTAAATTGTAGTTATTCTGCTTTTTTTACTTTTAATTCTTCTTTTAATTATTATACTCCTTTATTTTTAATAAATTCTGATGGCGAAAAATTATCTCTTTTGTCTTATAAAAAAGAAGAATATATTGAATTTGTTGCAAAAAATATTGAAATTATAGTTTTTAATGAAAAAATCAAGAGTAATAATTTTAATATAGAAATTAATAATTCCATTATTTTCCCAATATATTTTGAAAATGAATGTATTGGGGTACTTCAAGCTATAAATAAAAAAGATAATGTAAGTTTTAATAAATCTGATTCTGCTTTTTTACAAATATTAGGTGAATATGCAGGGATAGTTTGCAAAAATTATGCTTTATATTTACAAGCAGGGGAGCGCATAACTGAACTTCAAACTGTTATTAGCAAAAAGACATCCTCTATTTTTATTGCAGAAAGCCCTGTTTTGAAAGATATAAAAAAGATGGTAGAAGGGCTGTATTCTGTAAGTTCACCAATATTAATAGTTGGTGAAAGTGGAACTGGAAAAGAAGTTTTAGCAGAATATATACATTCAAAAAGTTCTAGAGCTTCTTATCCACTTGTAAAAATAAAGTGTGCATTAAATAATTCTTCTTTGGAAGAGGAATTATTTGGAAAGTATCCTAATGCAATAGAAAAAGCATGGAAGGGGACATTGTTTATTGATTCTATTACAGATATGCCTTTACATATACAAGGAAAACTACAGACTATCTTGCAGCAAAAAAAGTTTTATAGAAATGGTACTGCAGAACTTATTCCTGTTGATATTCGGCTAATTACGTCCTCTAATACAGATATAGAAGATTTAGTCAAAAAACATCTTTTTAGGGAGGATTTATATTACAGAATTAATGTTCTTCCTATAAATCTACCTCCATTGCGCAGACGTAAAGAAGATATAAAAGCTCTTTCTATGTATTTTTTAGAAAAGTATTCTGTTGAAAATCAAAAAAAGTTTTCTGGTTTTTCTTCTTCAGCAATGAAAAAATTACAATTATATTCATGGCCAAATAATATAAGAGAATTAAGTAATGTAATTGAATGTGCTTGTATAAGAGAAGTGCCTCCAATTATAAAAAATATAGATATTAGAAATGTTAAAGATTCTAATATCTATATAGATGAAAGTATAGAAAGCCCCCAGCTTAATATAATGCCAAATAAAGTTGATAGAAGTTTAAAAAATGCTGTAAATGTTTTTAAAAAACAATATTTAGAACAGATACTAAAAGAAACTGATTGGAATCAAACGGAAACTGCTAAGATTCTAAAAGTTCAAAGAACTTATGTTTCAAAACTTATTATGGAATTAGGGATAAAAAGACCTTTAAAAGATGGTTACTAGATATACAATGTCTTTTAACCTTTTGACAAAATCCTTTATTTTATATATAGTGGGTATATTTGAATTGGTCTAGGAGATTTTTATAATGTCAAATGTAATAGCAGTTGAAAAAGAAACAAAAGTTAATAGAGAAGAACGTGTAGAAAGTTTTATGATGCGTAATAGATTGCCTATTATAATTTGTAGTGGGGTAGTTGTATTTATAGCTATTGCTATTTGTGCTATTGTTTCTATAAGGGAATCTCAAGTAAAAAAGGCACTTTCTGCAATAGATTCCATTGAATATGAGTATAAAAATAATATATCAAATCTATCAGATGAGGATTTACTTACAAGACAAAATAAAACGTTAGAAGCATTATCTGTATATTGTACAAAGAAAAATGTGGCTGGAGTGCGTGCTAATATGCTTGCTGCTGATATAGAAACATATAAAAAAAATTATACAGTAGCTCTTGATTATTGGCTTTCGGCTGCTAAGATAGATGAAAAATCTTATACGTCAACTATATGCTATAATTCGGCTGCTGCTGTTTGTGAAGAATTGAATAATATAGAAGATGCTTTAATGTATTATAAGAAAGCGGCGGAAGATAAAGATAATTTGTTAATTACTCATGTTTTATTCAATATTGGTCGTTTAAATGAGCAAACTGGAAATTATACAGAGGCAGAAAGTGCGTATCAAAAACTTGCTGACGAACATTCCTATGATAGCTGGACAGCTTTAGCTCAAAGTAGATTGTTGCAACTTCGAATTGAAGGTAAAATTGAGTAAGCGAATATATTTTGCAGTATTGTTAATTATTTTTTCATTATTGTTATGTGTGTCCTGTGGGCTAGATACGTATTATTATTTAGATGCTCCATTTTCTGATGGACACACAACTTATGCTTCTACAGATGACCCAACTTCATTTTATTTTTCATGTGTTACGAATGAAACTTCTTCAACAGGAGATAATTATAAATATTTTGATACTTCATCAGATTTTGTTTTTTTAGGAACAGAGATTTATTATAAGATATATAATAATTATAATACAATGATAAGTGCAGAATCTCAAATTAGTTCTCTTATTACTTCAAGTTCAAGCTATTCTAGTGCTGCAGAAAATATAATAGATACACGTGGATACAAGACTTTAAAGATAAGTACAGGAACTTTTTCTCCTTTAATTAAAAATGGTGATTCTCCAAAAAATCGATATATATATATAAGACTTAATGATTTAGCTACAGATTCTACAGGTACTTATGGTGCTGCAATATGTGTAGGAAATGACAGCGAAAATATTATTTTAAAATCATATTCTGCTGCTAGTGCACTTAAATATAATGGAACTATAGTGAAGCCTCGTAGGTATATAAATAGTTCTTATGGGTTTAATTTTAGTAGTAAAGATAGTTCAAATCCAGTTCCATCTTCTAGCGATGCTGATATTACTTATTCTAGCTCGTCAACAGAAAGTGGTGTTTGGTATATTGATATGTATGCTATATCGGTTGGAAGGGATTCTTCTTATACTCTTTCTTATAGTAAGCCACTTTTATTGGGGTCTGTAAAGATTAGCCAAAGCGATTACGAATAGAAAGCTAACATTGAAATATTATTTACATAGTGATATAATTTTTTATAAACAGTTTTGGAGGTTCATGTGAATATAAAAAAGGTTATTATTACACATGTTTTAATTGCTTTATTGACTAGTTACATTGTTGGACAAGAAACTATTGTTTCAAAAATAAATGAATCTTTAATTGCTGTTGAAGGCGGTTCCTTTAATATGGGAAGTTCTTTATATGAAAAGAATGAAAGACCTGTTAGGAATATAAATATAAAAGGTTTTTATATGTTAAAGACTGAAGTAACACAAGAACAATATATGAGTGTTATGGGAGTTAATTATTCGCATTTTAAATCACCAAATCGTCCTGTAGAGGAAGTTAGTTGGTATGATGCTATAGTTTTTTGTAATCGTTTAAGTATATTGGCTGGGTTGACACCAGCATATAGTTTAGATGGACAAACGAATCCTGAACTGTGGGGAGATGTACCGCGTATTACAGATGGTGAGGACTTAAAAGCACACTGGAATACAATAGTTTGTGATTTTTCAGTAGATGGATATAGACTTCCTACGGAAGCAGAATGGGAGTATGCGGCTCACGGTGGAGTCTTTAATGAAACTACATTGTATAGTGGTAGTGATAATCTTTCCGAGGTAGGATGGAATGTAGATTCTTTAGAAGGAGAAACAAGGGATGTTGCTATGCTTCTTCCAAATGCTCTTGGTTTATATGATATGAGTGGAAATGTTTGGGAGTGGTGCTGGGATTGGTATGGTACTTATAAAGTGTCTGATATAGATAATCCTATCGGAGCTGATATGAATATTACAGGAAAAAAAATAAGACGTGGTGGTTCTATTTCTAGCGATAAGGTATTTTGTCGTGTTTCTAATAGAGCAAGTAGCAATCCAGAGATACGTGGAGTTGACTTGGGATTTAGAATAGTTCGTTCTTTGCCTGTAATAATGAAAAGGGAAGAAGATTTTCCCTTATCTGATTAAATTTATTTAAACTATAGACGTGTCTACCTGTACTATTATTGTTCCTAATAATTCGGTACTACGCCGTATATGTGGAACAAATGATAATAACTTAAAACTCATAGAATCTTTTTTTGCAAAGCCCATC
>CAJOPO010000027.1 GCA_905236315.1 uncultured Treponema sp. | reverse complement strand
TTACAACTCGCAGGAACCTCGAAAAACTTTCTGAAAGGGAGTTTTTCGAGGTTCCCATTATTAGGTAATATTTTTGTTATACATACTTTTATTTTATACTATCCAAAAATTATGATATGTATTATCATATAAATATGATAGAAGACGATTTAAAAAATAAAGAACTTTACATTTCTCAAATGGAACGAGGATTACTATTAAATCCTCGTTTAGATTCCACGTTTCAAGCTCTGTTTACACGCCCAACGCAAGAATCTCATGAAGCCCTTATTTCATTCTTAGAAGCTGCAACAGAAAACAAAATAAAAAGTATAAAATTATTAGCGAATAATGCACCTCAAAGTTTTATAGGACAACGAGGTGTATCCTACGATATCCTATGTGAATTTGATAATGGGCTTTATGCTAATATAGAGATGCAGGCTTTTAATCAACACTATGATTATGGTAAACGAGCAGAATACCAAGTTGCAAGACTTGAAACTACATATCTAAAGAAAGGTGATGACTGGGCTAAGGCTCCTAAAGTATATCAAATTACAGTTCTCGATTTTAATTATAATACAAATGACAAAAAGGGTAAAGTTGTAAGTCGTTATGCTATGAGAACACAAGATGGTAGAGAACTTACAAATAATTTAAATATCATTTTTATCGAACTACCTAAAACTGAAGTAATAGAGGATAATATTGATACTAATACATCATTAGAAAACTGGGCTATATTTCTAAAAAGCGCAGATAATCCAAACAAAAAGGAACTTATTAAAAAATTAGTACAAAAGGAGAAAGGACTAATGCAAGCACAAGAATCATTATCAACGATAAGTACAGATAGAGATTTATGGATAGAGCAATATAGGCAGGAAATATTTGAAAGAGATAGACTCTCTGCTATAAAGGCTTCCATAGAAGAGGGCTTACAACAAGGTATGCAACAAGGTATGCAACAAGGAGCTTTTTCAAAAGCTAAAGAAACTGCAAAAAATCTTTTAAAACTAAACATCCTAAGCATAGAGCAAATTGCAGATGCTACTGGACTAACTATAGAGGAAGTAAAAAATGTTGATTAACCCTTGAAGCAATTAATCATCACTTACCATCAGATTTACTTAACTCTTTTCTTAATTGAGTGGAACTTATGCTATTATTCATGGGCAGTGTAGTATAGGGAATATCGCTTACATTAGTTTCATATCCTGGTCTAGTAAAAACAACTATACTTGCAAGTTTTGGAATCTCTTGCCAGTTATACCAAGTTTTTAAAGCCTGTAGGCAGTCTGCCCCCATTGCCACAAAGTAATTATTAGATGGACCATACTTACTTATTAACAACTTAAGGCTATCTATAAAACGCCAATCTCTATCTACATTGCGCTCAATATCCAAGACTTCTACATTTTTTATAGATTTTGTATTCTCCCTAGCAAAATCAAATCTTTCTTCATAAGAAAACATCTGCGTATTTTTTTTATAGTAATTTATATTTGTTGGAACAACAATTACATTATCATACTTCAAAGCTAATCGCTCTACAATTTCTTGATGAGCACTAGACCATGGGTCAAAAGTTCCTCCAAACATAACGATATTTTTTGCAGAATCATTCATTTGTGCGCAAGTCTCCAGTCAATAGTCTTTTTTAGATATTCAATATAATCATCATCTTTACACATAGTTTTTCCGTCAGCATTAGAAAGCTTAGCAACAGAAAGGTCATTACACTCTGTAACCTTCATGACTATATTCAAAGCAGGAACATCAGTATCATTTGCTATATATGTACCTATACCAAATGCTACTTTTATTCGGTCCTTAAAATGAGAGTAAAGAGCAGACGCTCTTTCAAAATCCAAACTATCACTAAACAAGAGTGTTTTGTTCTTTGGATTAACGCGCTCATCATGATACTTATTATAATATTTTTCAAAATGCTTTATCCATTCTTCTCCCCACTTATATGGGTCGCCAGAATCATGGCGCACACCTGCAAAACTAACAGAATATGTATATTCCATATCCAAATGAGCAGTTTCATCTCCTATGGTATCTGTAAGATAGGTACCATTTAATAGTCCATATTCACGTGTCCAAGCATCCATAGCAAGTTTATTTGAATATGCGGGATTATACATAGGGTTTCCCTGTCCTATGCACATTACAAACTCATGTGCCATAGTTCCTACAGGAATGACATTATATTTTTTTGCAAGATATACATTAGAAGTGCCCACACATTTTGATTCTTTGTATAAAGGATTACTACTACAAAGTGTTTTTACAGCAAGTTCTTGCGCTTGGGCACTAAGCCTTCTTCTTAAGCCAAATTCAGAAAAAGAGCCTAAGTTATAGATGCCATCTATAAGCCACTGAGTTTTTTCTTTTAATTTGCGCTTATACTGTTCAAAGAGTTCGTCATAATTATAAGCATTTCTATAGTAAATTTCATTTACAATGGCAAGAATTGGTATTTCATACATAGAAGTATTTAACCAAGTGCCTTTTGCTTCTATTGCAAGACCACATGGAGCATTAGAACTTATTTCAAAATCTTGAAAACGTGGTGTCCAGATACGCAAATGGTCTATATAATCTTCATGCAGCCATTCTATGCCACTTAAATAATCAAGTTCCTCTTCTGTAAAACGCAGAGTGCAGTACAACTGAATCTGTTCTGTTATTTCTTTTACCATCTGTGCAGTAAAATGCACATCTGTATTGCGACATTTAAATGTCCATTTTGTTTTATATGAAGGATACTGATGATATATAGCCTGCCCCATAGAAAATTTATAAAGGTCTGTTTCTAATAAACTATTTATCACAGGTTTTATTTGTTTATTTTCGTTCATTTTATATCTCCAATTAAAACAATGAAAGATGGTATTATAAGATTCATAATATACCATTTATAAAAATAATACTAGGGCAAAAAAGGTACTATCTTTTAAGTATAAAGGTACTACCTTTAGGGTGCAAAGGTAGTACCTTAGGGGTGTGAATGAACTACCTTTTGACTGCAAAGGTAGTACATTTTTAAACATTTATGCAATGTGAGTACCGTTAGATATGAATAAATCCGTTTATTTACCTTATTAATGATGACTTTTATCTATACATTGCAAAAATTACAATATAAATAAAAAGTAACTTGTTTTTTATAATTATATGGGATATACTAGAAAAGTATGGTTACTTTTGCCATACAAACAATACAAGGGGGTATTTTATGAAACCTATTTATAAATATCTTACGGCGGGCTTCGCAGTCCTCGCTTTTACACTCTTGCCTACAATGGCCTCAACGACATTTACATTTAAAACGTCAGATGGTACTAAATCAGTTACTATCAATGATGAAACAGTTGCAGGTATTATTAGTGATAATTATGCAGAGATTCAGTCTGCAATTACAGAAGATAATTTATCTTCATCGGACATTACCACAGCAGCTGCCAGTATCAATACAGCAACTGCAAGTAGTGGATTTTCTAGCACCTATTCTACACTAACAGGCTCATTGAATAGCTTTTCTTCTGCCCTTCTAGACAGCGTGCAAGCAGGTTCTACCATGCAGAACCAATATGCAAATGCATATATAGGACAGATTTTTCCAGGCTTCCACTTTGGAGCAGGCTTAAACGTAGGAGCAGCCTCTCTTGACTTTTCAAGTTTTGGAGATGCATTAACAAAGATAGGCATGGGAGACTTAGGTCTACCAGAAACTCTAGCATTTCCTTCTTTAACAGCAGACTTACGCATTGGTGGTATTATACTTCCTTTTGACGTAGGCTTTACTGTAATGAAGTTAAACACAGCAGACTTAGGATTACAAGATAGGTTAAATGGCATTGCACTTGATTACTTTGTAATTGGTGGTGATGTTCGCTATTGTATATGGAAAACAGGTCTTGGACCTCTAAACGTAAAAGCATCTATTACAGGTGGCTTCTATTATACATCTGTAGACTTTAACTATGAAGCAGATGGTATGGGTGCTGATATGGACTTAGGTATAGGAACATTTACTTTAGGTGCTCAGGCTTCTGCAAAGTTCTTATTCTTAGTTCCTTATGTTGGTGCTAGATTGTTATTCAGCACAGGGCACAGAAACTGGTCTGTAACATCAGACTGGGTAGTAGCATTGCTCGGTGGCGATAAAACAATGGCTTCCCTTTTACCAAAAACCTTTAGTGGCGGTTCTACAGTAGGCTTCTTTGATAATATACGTCCACAACTTTATGCAGGTTTGGGCATAGACCTATTTGTAGTAGATATAACAGCAGGTATAAGCTATACTGCTATATCTAATGTAGTTGGTGCTACAGTAAGCCTACGCTTTGCATTAGACTAATATCTTTTAAGTACCTAACTTAAAAGCTTTAGTGGTGTTACAGAAAGTATGCCAAAACTTTCAACCGTCATTTTGAGCAATAGGCGTTGCCAGCGAAAAATCTGTGAATCTTGC
>CAJOPO010000026.1 GCA_905236315.1 uncultured Treponema sp. | reverse complement strand
GAACCTCTAAAAATTGCAATTTTTAGAGGTAACTTTGAAAATGCGATGTTTTAATTCCTGCTATTACCAGGAATTAAAACTCGTCGGTTCTCTAAAAAATCACCAAAGGTGAGTTTTTAGAGATACCCTATAATATAACTTTACTTTGTATAATACGTATTCTGTCTACAAAGGTATAATCTTTTTACCATAAATCCTATACCTTTACACCACAAAGGCTGTACCTTCGCACCCTAAAGGTACTACCTTTTGACCACGAAGGTAGTACCTTTACACTAATAATCCTATACCTTTTTTAAACTAGTTGTTCTAATTTTGATTTTATAAACTCACTTTTTGTAGATAAATCTATAGACTGAGTTTTTAGCATAATCTTATTAGGCTCTTTTGGATTTAAATATATTTTCCCAGCATTATTTTGTATTAATCGTAAAATTTTATCTATATTTATATTTGAAACATCATTGAATTCTATAGTTACTATACCTTGATGTTCTTTTATAGATTGAATAGAAAGTTTTAAGCAAATTAATCTAATTTTAGCTAGATGTAACAAACTATTAACTTCATCAGGTATAGGACCAAATCTGTCATATAATTCCGTATAAATGCTATCTAATTCATTTTGTGATTGAACTGCTGCTATTTTCTTATACATTTCCATTTTTATCTGAACATCAGAAATATATGATTCTGGAATAAATCCTGTATATTCTAGCTCCATAAATACTTCATCAGGAGCATGCCATTGACTATTATGCAAACGCTCTATAGCAGCATTAAGCAAACTCAAATACATTTCAAAGCCCACAGCATAAACTTCGCCACTTTGGTCTCTACCAAGCAGATTGCCAGCCCCACGAATTTCCATATCTTTCATAGCAATCTTAAAACCACTTCCTAATTCTGTAAAATCACTTATAACTTGAAGTCTTTTCATTGCAACTTCAGAAAGAGCTTTGTTTTCTGGATAAAATAAATATGCGTAAGCCTTTCTATCGCTTCTTCCAACACGTCCTCTTAACTGGTATAACTGACTAACTCCATACATATCCGCCCTATCTATTATAATTGTGTTTACATTTGGAATATCTATGCCATTTTCAATAATAGTAGTTGCTACAAGAACATTAAAACCACCCATTTTAAATCGTCTAAATATATCATCTAATTGTTCACTAGACATTTGCCCATGAGCTACATCAACAAGCATTTCTGGAACTAAGTGTTCAAGATGGATTCTAGTTTCTTCCAAAGTTTCAACTCTATTGTGCAAATAAAAAACCTGCCCGCCTCTCTCCACTTCGTTTCTTATAGCGTATGCAATTTTTTCATCGGAATATGCTTCTATTGCAGTTTCTATACTTTGTCTATTTTGTGGTGGCGTTGTTAATAAAGACATATCTCTTATTTTTAAAAGACTCATATGTAAGGTTCTAGGAATTGGAGTTGCACTTAAGGTAAGGCAGTCTATATTAGTTTTTGCCACTTTTAAGCGTTCTTTGTCTTTTACGCCAAAACGCTGCTCTTCATCGATTATAAGCAATCCTAAATCTTTATATTTTATGTCTTTCTGTAAAATTCTATGTGTGCCAACAAGAATATCTATTTTTCCTTCCTGTAGATTTTGTATTATCTTTTTTTGTTCTCCTGCAGGAACAAATCTAGAAAGTTGTGCTATATTAACAGCAAAATTTTTAAAACGCTCTAAGCAATTTTCATAATGCTGCTCTGCAAGTATTGTTGTTGGAGCTAAAAAAGCAACTTGTTTTCCCCCTATAACAGCTTTAAACGCAGCTCTCATTGCAAGTTCTGTTTTCCCATAGCCTACATCACCGCAGACAAGGCGGTCCATAGGCACAGGACGCTCCATATCAGCCTTTATTGCTTCTGTAGCGGTAAATTGGTCTGGGGTATCTTCATAAGGAAAGGCCGCTTCAAAGGCCGCTTGCCATTCAGGTTCTTTAGGAAAAGCAAAACCTCTTGATGCTTGCCTCTTTGAATACAAGTCAATAAGTTTTTCTGCTATTTCTTCTACCTTCTTTTGAACTTTTGCCTTTCTTTGATTCCAACTTTTGCTTCCAATTTTGTCTAAATGTGGCGAAGATGATTCACTACCTATATAGCGTTGAACCATATTAACCTGCTCTATAGGAATAAAAACAAATTCTTCATTAGCATATTCTAATTTTATATAATCGCGTTCTGTTCCTAAAGATTTTATACGTTCTATGCCTTTAAACTTGCCTATGCCATAATTAACATGTACTACATAATCTCCAGGAGTTAAATCTACAAATGTATTTATTGCTTTAGAAGGTGCCTTTCTTGCTGTTTTAGGAATATATTTTTTGCGTCCAAAGATTTCATTTTCCTGTATAACAAAAATACCCTCTTGTGCAACACTAAAACCTTCTGTTAATGGAAAAGGAACAACTTGGACTGGATAAATATTTTGCCCCTCTACATTTACATATTCTTTTATAACTTCTGTAATTCTTAAAGCTTGATTTTCATTATCTGCATAAATATAGATATGATATTTATTATTTTGTAATAAAGAAAGTTGTTCTTTAAAATAATTTATATTTCCTAGAAAATTTTGAGAAGCTTCTGTTTTTATTTGATAGAAACATTCTTTTTTGTCTTTATTGTCTAAACTATCATTAGTTATATTAAGATTTTCTATCGTATCAAGGGAACGGAAGTTAATAGATTTATTATGTAATTTTACTAACGATTGAAAGTTAAAAATCATATATGCGGGTGGCAGAGCAGGAAAAGTTTGTCTAGCAAGTCTGTAAGATACATTAAATTCATTTTGTAATAATTTACTACCGTTTAGTAGTTTATCATAATCTAAATAAAAAACATTTGTGGATTCTGAAATATAATCAAATATTGTATAATATTTATCCCAAATGCATGCATAAAATAATTCTTCTCCCTCTGCATTATGGGTTTCTTTTAATTCCGATAATAATTTGTCTTTTTTTGCCCTTGCTTCATCTGTAAAAGCTAAGTTTATAATATCAGTTTTTTTATCTGAACTTTCGTTAGTTAAGTCTTTACTCGTATTGCTATCAATTTTATCTAATACTGTATCGAGTTTTTTAACAAGTTCATCAGTCCAAATAACTTCTTTCATTGGATAGATAATTAGGGATTTTATATTTTCTATGGAAGTTTGATTTTCTGTATCAAAAATTTTGATTTGCTCTATTGAATCAAAATTAAAAACTATGCGGTTAGCATATTTTTCTCCAGGCATAAAAATATCTAAAACTTCACCACGTAAAGCAAACTCTCCTCTTACTCCAACTTTAGGTACTCTTAGATATCCATTTTCTGTAAGTTTTTCTGCTAGCTTTACAGAATCAAAGTCTTGCCCTTTTTTTAATATTATAATTTGATTTCGTATATAGTTAGGAGGTGGCAGAGGCATAAGCAAGGCTCTTTGAGTAATGATAAATACTCTAGGTAACGCAGAAACTGGATTTTTTTGAGATAATCTTGCTAATACACCAGCGCGTTTTCCAAAAACTACAGAACCTTTTGCAATGGGTCTATAAGGAATTGTGCCCCACCATGGTAATTGTATAATTTCTATTTTTCCTTCGGCGATTGTATTTAAGTCGCTTTCACATTCGTCAGCTTCTTTTTGAGAGGCTGTTACAATTACAAAGTCTTCTTGATAATTAAAGGTTTGACCTGAATATTGCTGTTTGTGTATAAAATTAACTTTTCTTCTATATATATATCGTTCTATAAAAAAATTGTGACTAGAACCTTTTAATCCCTCTATATGTAAAGGAAAAGAAGAATCTATATTTTCTTCATCAGCAGCTTTATTCACAAGATTGTAAAAATCTTTCCAAGAATATAAAAGAGAAATAAGTGAATTTGTAGATAATGAATTTTCCATATTTGTCCGATATAAAATGTATAAACCTGTTTCAAAAGTCTGTTACTTTTTGAAGTAGGCTATAAAAAACCTCATTATTGCGGTTTTTAGATAAATTTGGAGAGAATTTAAAAACTCGTCTGACTTTTGAGATTCCCTCTTTAGAAATAGACTTGCTCAATAATTATATATTTTACAAGTCGTAATCTTTTTTAAGGCAAAACCTTAAAAAACAGGAGTTGTTCAAGTGAAACGTACACTGATAGCCATTTTAACAGGTTTTACACTTTTTGCCCATATAGCAACGGCTCAAAATAGTTCAATTTCTGAAAATGCTAGTCTAAAAAATGCAGAAGTTTCAATTCAATTTTATAATAGAACTATGTATTATCCTGGTAATTCCGAAAGTAACCCTATTTATGTCCATGTTACAGTAAGAAATCAAGGACCAGATACTTTAAGATTTAAACTTGCAGATGATAGAATGTTTAGTGTAGACTTTAAGGCAGTTAATTTGAAAAATGCTAAACTACCAGAAACACAGCTATTACAACAAAAACGTTCTACAAGTCAAACTGTTTATTTTAGGGAAATAACATTAGAGCCAGAGGAAGAATATTCATTTACTGAAAATCTAAAAAACTATATAGAAATTACAGACCCTTCAATATATTATGTTGTATTAAACTTTTATCCAGAATTATATAGGGATCAGAATAATTATATCTCTTCAAAACGTTTGACTTTAGAAGTTAGACCTTCTCCTGCGGCTGCTGCTTCCACATCTATTGCTATACAAAGCGATACTAGTGCTATACTACAGGCAGAAGAAATTAGTCCTGATAAGGTTGTTGAGCAAACTATAATCGCTAGACAACAAAACTTTTGGGACCAATATTTTCTATATATGGACCTTGAAGAAATGCTAAAGAGGAATCCTTCAAGAAGTAGAAGATACAACAGTGCAGGTGCAGATTCTCGTAATGAGATGTTAAGAGAATTTAAAGCTGACCTTATGCAAAATCGTATAGATTATGATATTGTTGCTGTTCCTTATAGATTTCAGATAGAAAATACTACTTATAATCAAACAAAAGGTACAGTTACCGTTTTGGAATGGTTTAAAAATAATACATACATAGAAAAGAAACGCTATGTTTACTATGTACGACAGCGTGATGGTATATGGCAAATTTATAATTATGATGTAGTAAATCTTGAGTCAGAAGCTCTTGATTAATTAACGATATGGCTAAAGACAAAAAAGGTAAAGCCTTATATTTTTGCGAAAACTGTGGTTCAGAAGTGGGTGCTAATGCTCGCTTCTGTCCTAAGTGTGGAAGATTCTTTTCTTCTGTTAGATGCCCTAAATGTGGATATACAGGTGCAACAACTGCATTTAAAAATGGATGTCCTAAGTGCCATTATGCAATGAATGGCTCTTTTGTTAATTCTTCTAAGACTAATATAAATCTAAAAAATAAAAAACACTTTTTATTTCCTAAAAGATATTCTAATACTGCAATCAACAATATTTCTGAGGATGGAGAAGCTCCTGCTTGGTTATATTTTGCAAGTATTGCCCTACTTCTTTTTTTTGTAGCTCTTATTTTTTACAAATGTACTCATTGACATAAAATTATATAAATGATAGGTTTTTAAAGTTATTTTATGCCCAGATGGTGAAATTGGTAGACACGCTAGGTTCAGGTCCTAGAGCTCGAAAGGGTGTGCAAGTTCGAGTCTTGTTCTGGGCAAACAAAAAGTGTCCCTAAAAAGGCACTTTTTTTATGTCTTAAAACGCTTTTTTTAGTGCTACATAGTCCTACAAATCTAAATAATACAACAAAATAAATTAAAATCTCTTTTTTTTGATGTTTTTTTTGGTGCTACATAGTGCCATATATTAGCCTTATAAATTGTGGCAATATAGTGGCTATATAGTGGTAATTTGAACTTTCAATTTAGGGGTATTTATGAGCGTTTTTATTAGGATAAGAAACGGCATTATTCATTTAGTTATAAATCAAAATGGCAAAAGAAAAGAAGAAACAACAGGCTTACATTTAACTAATGGGAGCCTCTAAAAACTTCAGTTTTTAGAGGCAACTTTGAAAATGCGATGTTGTAAGTCGCGCTATTATAGCGACTTACAACT
>CAJOPO010000025.1 GCA_905236315.1 uncultured Treponema sp. | reverse complement strand
TTTTAATTCCTGCTATTACCAGGAATTAAAACTCGTCGGGTTCTCTAAAAAATCACCAAAGGTGAGTTTTTAGAGATACCCTATAATATTGACGGAGAAATATTTTTATGAATGTAATGATATATGGGGCAGGAGCGTATGGAAAAAAGTGTTATGAAGATTTAGTAAATATCGGCTATGTACCAACAGCTTTTGTTGTTTCTGCTAAAGATAAAAATCCTGAAGCTTTTTTTGATGTTCCTGTGGTATCAAAAGATTCTTTATTAGCAATAAGGGATAAAGATAATGTTTCTATATATGTAGCCTTAAAAAGTGCTGAACGAAAAACTATAAAAAAAGACTTAGAGAATATTGGCTTTGCTAATGTATTTACCTATCCGCAAACTAAAAATGATATATTTGTAAATTCTTGTAAAGCCTATAAATACAAGTATATATATGGTGCAGGGTTACGGGGGGGGGTACTATTTTCTTTATTAAATGATAGAGATATAGATGTTGATGCCTTTGTAGTTACAAAAAAGAGTGCTAATGCTTCATCTTTTAAAGATATTCCTGTTTTATCATTAGACGAGGTTTTACAAAATGCAAATGAGGCTGTTTTCATTCTTGCATTAAAAAAATCTTATAGAGAAGAAGTTTTAGAGCTATTAAGTAAACACAATATCAAGAATGTAAAGATTTGCCCTGAATATATTTTTGGAAAACCTAAAAATACTAAAACGGCTGAACAAAATATCAATGATATGGGCAGAAAGATTTTATTAGAACAGCAAAATGAGCTTTCCTGCCTTGAACAAGTTAATAATATAAAAAAATTAAAAATGCAGCCAAAGATTTCAGTTGTAATGCCTGTTTATAATCCTGATATAAAATGGCTTGCGATTGCAATAAAATCTGTGCAGCAGCAAACATATCAAAACTGGGAATTATGTTTGCAAGACGATGGTTCTTCTAGTTTAGAAGCAAAGGAATTTATACTTGAATTACAAAAAGAAGATAATCGTTTAGTATATCACAGGGAAGAAAAGAATTCTGGCATATCTGAAGCCACAAATAAAGCAATATCTTTTGCTTCTGGCACTTACATAGCACTGATGGACCAAGATGATGAGCTTCCTAAAGACGCATTTTATTGGCTTGTTGAGGCCATAAATAAAAATGAAGACATTGATTTATTTTATACAGACCAATGTTGCATATATGAAGATGCCTTAAAAGACGCCTGTGATTTTTATTTTAAGCCAGATTGGTCTCCTGAGTTAATGATAAATCACATGTATACTTCCCATCTTTCTGTATATAAAACTGATTTTGTAAAAAGATTAGGTGGCTTTAGAAGCGAATACGATTTTTCACAGGACTATGATTTTGCACTTAGAGCAGGTTGTGCTACAGATAAAATTTATCATATAGAGCGTATATTATATTATTGGAGGAAAATATCATCTTCTGCAGCTGGTGGTGGTAAGGATTTTGCAAGAATAAGTAATATTTCGGCGTTAAAAGATTATTTTGACAGAAAATCATTGCCTAATATTGCAACAATGGCAACTCCTTACAACTATTGCTTTGTTCCGCTGGATAAAAATCCGTTGGTTAGCATTGTTATTCCCTCTGATTCTGAAGAAATGATTATAAAATGTGTATCAGGTCTTACTAGTACACCAACATCCTATAAGAATTTGGAAGTAGTGGTTGTTACAAATTCTAAGATAATCGATAATCTTACTTCTTACTTCCCATATTTGAGTGTTTTAAAATTTTGCAAATATGATAAGCCGTATAATTTTTCTGACAAATGCAATGAAGGCGTAAAGTATTCAAATGGTGAATATGTAGTTATATATAACGATGATGTTTATCCGCTGTCTACAGATTGGCTTGAGAGAATGATTGAGGTTATGCAGTATCCTAAAGTAGGTGGCGTTTCTCCAATGACAGTTTATGAAAATGGAAAAATCCAATATGCAGGAATGATAACAGGTACTCCTGGCCTTGTAGGAACTTCTTTTAACGGAAATCCGTATAAAATAAACGAGATAGGCCCTTTTAACCATTCATTGATTAGGGATGTGTCAGTTTTGTGTGGAGCCTGCATGATGATGAAAAAGAGTTTATTTATGGCTCTTGGTGGCTTTGACTCTGTAAATACTCCTACAGGACACTCTGACGTAGACTTAAGCTTTAAGATTCTTGAAAGCGGCTATAGATGTGTTTATACGCCATATTCAATACTTACGCATTTGGGAAATCATTCATGGCATAAAAAAGATAAGGCGGACAAGGCGGATATTTTTGTTCTAAAAAAGTGGGGAAAATATCTAAATAGAGATACATACTTTACGGATAGCCAAAAACGTTTTTTATATAATGACTTTAGATATAAATATAAAATATTTTCCCCAGATAAAATAAAAAATGTAAATGCACAAAAAGACTATTTAATAGTTAGCCATGAATTATCATTAACAGGTGCTCCTTTAGTCCTTGTTGATGTAGTGGAATTTCTTTTAGAAGAAGGAAACTATGTAGTTGTTACGTCCCCTGTAGATGGACCTTTGAGAGAAACTTTTATTAAAATGGGAGTTACCGTTATAATTGATGAAGGCATTACTCTAGGTCAGAATATGTTTGAACGTTTTGCTCGTAACTTTGATATGGTCATTGTTAATACACTTGCATGTTTTAAAGCTGTAGAATTGCTTTCTGATTCTTTACCACCTGTGTTGTGGTGGCTCCATGAAGGTAGTGTGGCTTTTAATGATTTTAAAGATAGGTTGCCTAAATCTTTTGGTTCTAATATTCATATATATTGCGTATCTGAATATTCAAAAAATATATTACTGCATTTTATAAAAGATGTAGAAGCACAGACACTGCAATGTTATGTAAATGGCAGTGGTATAATTGACGGGGGGGGGGGACGAAAGTATAGGTAAATTGACTTTTCTCATCATAGGTTCTATTGAAAAGAGAAAAGGTCAGGATGTATTATTAAAAGCGATAGAAATCCTTCCAGAAAATTACAGAAATAAAGCTGAGTTCTTAATAGCAGGAAATTCTTTAGATGATGCTTTGCTAGATGATATAAAGAAATATGAAAAAATATATCAAGGCATAAAATATTTAGGAATTGTTCCCCATGCAGAAATATTAAAATTGTACAACAAATCTATATGTTCTATTGTACCTTCAAGGGATGAACCTTTGTCTATGGTCGTTGCAGAAAGTATGATGAATAATCGTATTTCCATTATATCTAGTAACTGTGGTTTTAGAGATTTCATAACCGATGGTCAAGATGGATTTATCTTTAATAGTGAAGATTACAAAGAATTATCAGAGTTAATTGGGTATGTAATGGATAATGTAGAAAGCGTTTTGCAAATGGGCAAAAAGGCAAGGGCAATTTATGAAAAATACTTCACTAAAGACTATTTTGTAAATAATTTTAAAGGTATTCTCGCCTCCTTATCTTAGTGCAGTTTATTTTATACACAAGAGCAGGAGCTAGCGTGTATGCGTTTGTCCCTGCTCTTGTGTTGCCACATCTTTTGTAAAAATACTTCCATATATTTTTAATTTGTCATATAATAAATCTATATATGAAAAAAATCAGCATATTAGTTCCATGCTTTAATGAGCAAGAGAACGTTGTTGCTATAAGTAAAGCAATTATAGATGTTGTAGAAAAAAATCTAAGTGAATATGATTATGAGCTAGTCTTTATTGACAATGACTCTACAGATAATACTCGTCCTCTCTTAAGAGAAATATGCTCAAAGAACAAAAAGATAAAGGCTATTTTTAATGCTCGCAATTTTGGGCAGTTTAATTCTCCATATTATGGCATGACGCAGTTGCATGGAGATTGTGTTATAACTCTATGCTGTGATTTTCAAGACCCTGTAGAACTCATACCAGACTTTGTACACGAATGGGAAAACGGAGCTAAGATTGTCGCGGGTATAAAAACACAAAGTGACGAAAATAAGCTAGTTCGCTTTTTGCGTACAATATATTACAAAATAATTCAAAAGATGAGTCAAGTGGAGCAGATTGAACATTTTACAGGTTTTGGGCTATATGACCAATCTTTTATAGAAGTTTTACGTAACCTAAAAGACCCCACACCTTTTTTACGCGGAATTGTAGCAGAATTAGGTTTCCGCCGTGTTAATCTTCCATATAGACAGGCTAGACGTAAAGCAGGTAAAACTCATAATAATTGGTATTCTCTTTTTGACGCTGCCATGTTAAGTTTTACGTCTTATACAAAAGTCGGCCTAAGATTTGCAACCTTTGGAGGAATCTTTATATCTATTGTAAGTGTGGGAGTTGCAATCTATTATTTAATATATAAACTAACTCACTGGATGACGTTTTCTGCGGGCATGGCACCTCTTATAACAGGAACGTTCTTTTTAGGTGGAATTCAATTATTTTTTATAGGTTTTTTGGGCGAATACATTATGTCTATGAATAATCGTATAATGAATCGTCCTCTTGTTATTGAAGAAGAAAGGATAAACTTTGATGATACCAATTAACTTATTTTTACGAGGTAAAATATGTCAATACAACTTTTAGATTGCACACTTCGTGACGGTGGATATGTAAACGATTGGGAATTTGGAGCGGGTAGCATAAAAAGCATTTTTAGTAGGCTTGATAGTGCAGGTGTTGACGCAATAGAAATAGGCTTTCTTGACGAAAGACGGTCTTATGACGCAAATAGGTCAATTTTTCCAGATACAAAGGCTGTAGAACCCATTTTTGAAGGAATGCAAAAGCCTAATTCTATGGTAGTTGCTATGATTGATTATGGCACTTGTGGCATTGATAAAGTTATGCCGAAAAAAGAAAGCCATATTGACGGAATAAGGGTTATTTTTAAAAAACATTTGCAAGATAAGGCTTTAGACTTTTGCAAACTCATAAAAGATAAAGGATATAAACTTTTTGTAAACCCTGTTTCTGTTACCACCTTTAGTGATAGCGAAATGATAAGTCTTATAGAAAAGATAAATAAAATCTCGCCTTATGCTGTTACAATAGTTGATACCTATGGGCTTATGCATAGTGATAAATTACTTCATTATTGTAACATAATGAATACACATCTTAATAAAGATATTGTTTTAGGCTATCATGCACATAATAATTTTCAGTTAGCATATTCAAATACCATAGCAGTAATGGAAAATATAAAAGACAGAACTGTATCTATAGATGGTACTTTGTTTGGAATGGGCAAAAGTGCGGGAAATGCTTGTACGGAACTTGTTGCAATGTATATGAATGAGCGTTTTAACAAGCATTATGATATAAATCAGATACAAGAAGCCATTGATATTGATATTACAAAAGAATTTGCAAAGAAAGAGTGGGGCTATAGACCTCTATATTATATTTCCGCGCTTAATGGCTGTCATCCAAATTATGTAACACAATTATTAGAAAAAAAGACTCTTTCTGTCAAACAATTAAATGAAATTCTTTCGCAGTTACCTAAAGAGAATGATAAAAATCTTTTATATGATAAAGAGTTATGTGAAAGACTATATCAAGACTTCCAAAATAATGAAATTGATGATACTGCTTCAATAAATAGTCTTAGAAATGAACTAAATGATAAAAAACTTCTTTTTATAGGACCTGGTAAATCAATAAAAGAATATAAAACAAGAATTGATGATTTTATAAACAAAGAAAATCCAGTTGTATTTAGTGTAAACTTTTTAAATAAAGATTTTCCAATAGATTATGTCTTTATGGGAAACTCGAAGCGTTATAGTCAATTCTTTAGCCGTATCTATTCAGAAAAGAAAAAAGTAAAACTTATATGCACCTCAAATATAACAGAAACAAAAGAAAAAATGGATTTCGTTGTAAACTTTGCTTCGCTAAAGGCGCAAAATAACGATATTTATGATAATCCTTTAGTTCTTCTAATAAATCTTGCTATAAAGCTGGGAATAAAATCAATTACTTTAGCAGGGTTTGATGGCTATAGCGATAATATAAGCGAATGTTATTATGACGAATATGTGAAACTTCTTTATGATAAATCTAATATATCTTTGAGAAATGTTGCCTTAAAAGAATTTATTTCTAATATGAAAAAGAATGTTAAAATTGACACCATTACTCCAAGTAAATATTTTTAGAGTTTTGAGGAAATAAAATTATGAAGCAAAGAGTTGCAGACTATATAGCAGATTTTTTAGCACAAAATGATATAACAGATGTTTTTACTGTAACAGGCGGTGGTGCAATGCACTTAAATGACGCTTTAGGGCATCACCCAAAACTCCACTGCACTTATAATCATCACGAGCAAGCTTGTGCCATTGCAGCAGAAGGTTATGCACGCTATAGCAGAAAAATTGCTGCTGTGTGCGTAACAAGTGGTCCCGGCGGAACAAATGCCATAACAGGTGTAATGGGGGGCTACCTTGATTCCATTCCCATGTTTATTATCTCTGGACAAGTAAAATTTTCTACCACAATTCGCTCTACAAGCCTTTCTTTGCGTCAGTTAGGAGACCAAGAGTTTAATATAATTGATACTGTAAAAACAATGACTAAATATGCTGTAATGATACAGAATGAATATGATATAGCGTATATTTTAGAAAAAGCATTGTTTCTTGTCTTAAACGGCCGACCTGGACCTGTATGGATAGATGTTCCATTAAATATACAGGGCGCAATAATAGAAACTGATAATTTACGTCATTATAATAATATAGAAGACATAAAAGAAAATCCTCCTACATTTACGGTTGAACAGGCAGATAAAATCATAGAAAAACTTAATACCGCAAAAAGACCTGTAATCTTTGCAGGGGAAGGCATTAGATTAAGTGGAAGTCATGAGGCATTTATTAATCTTGTAAGAAAACTAAACATACCTGTAGTTACAGCTTGGAACGCTCATGATATTATTCCCGATGATAATACTTGCTTTGCAGGGCGACCTGGAACAGTTGGAACTAGAGGGGGAAACTTTGTTGCGCAGTATGCAGATATGCTTCTTATCTTGGGTTGCCGTCTTAATATAAGACAGATAAGCTATAACTGGGAAAACTTTGCGCAAAATGCTTATAAAATAATGATTGACATTGACCCTGCAGAACTTGTAAAGCCAACTTTAAAAATTAATATGCCCATCTATGCTAATGTAAAAGATGTTATAAACTCTCTTAACTTAAGTACAAAGAGTATAAAAGGTCATGAGGGGTGGACTGCTTGGGCTCATAAAATAAATTTACGCTATCCTGCCTGCCTTCTAGAAATGAAGGGGCAAGAAAGTCCTGTAAATCCTTATGCGTTCATTGACGCTTTATTTAGAAATCTATCTAGCGATGATGTCGTTATCTGTAGCAACGGAAGTGCTTGTGTAATAGGTTTTCAAGCAGCAATTATAAAAGAAAATACAAGGCTTTTTACTAATTCTGGTTGTGCCGCTATGGGCTACGGACTTCCTGCTTCTATTGGGGTTTCTATAAAGCGAAAAGAGAAGCGTACAATATGTATAGAAGGAGACGGAAGCCTTCAAATGAATATACAGGAACTTCAAACTATATTTTATAACAAATTAAACCTTAAATTATTTGTTATGAATAATAATGGCTATCATTCAATCAGGCAGACGCAGACAAATCTTTTTAAGGAAAATCCATTGGTTGGCGTATGTGACGGAAATGGTCTTAGTTTTCCTGAGTTAGAAAGAATTGCTTATGCTTATCAAATACCATTTGTAAAGATTGATAAATACTCAACAATTAATGATGATATTCAAAAAGCATTGAATATAGCGGGACCTGTTATAATAGAAGTTGTTTTAGATTCAAATCAATTTTTTACTCCAAAACTTTCTTCAAAAAAACTTGCAGATGGAACTATGGTATCTCCTAGTCTTGAAGATATGTATCCCTTCTTACCAGAAGAAGAGATGAAGGCAATAAGAGAAGAAGCTTTTTCTTTTGTTTAATGATAAATATGGCTAGTAAACTTCATATTATTTGGGATTTAGACGGAACTTTAATTGACTCAGAAGAAGAAGTGTTAGATTCACTAATAAAATCTGTGCGAGAAGCAGGTCTTTCTGAAGACAAGCAGATTGCACCTTTTAGAGTTGGTCCGACTATTGATAAAATCTTAGAGGCTGCATATCCTTGTGATGTCTTAAACCCACAGATAAAGGCTAATATAATAAGTAATTTTCGTAAAAATTATGATAACTGCGGGTTTAATAGAACTCTTTCTTTTGATGGTATAGAGGAAATACTTTCTAATAATGCCTTTATTCATCATATTGTAACAAATAAGCCAGATTGTGCTACAAATAGAATTATAGAAAAATTACATTGGCAGCAATATTTTAAATCTATAATAACTCCTTATTCGTTTATTAAATGTAAGACTGACGAAAGAAAATCTAAAACACAACTATTTGCATTATGTATAGCTGAATACCCAAATGAAAGATTTATTGGGGTGGGAGATATGGCGACCGACACTCTTGCTGCACTAAATAATAATATAGAGTCCATAGGTGTTTTATGGGGAACTGGAACTAGGGAAGAACTTATATCTTCAGGTTGTACGTTTCTTGCTAATTCAGTAAAAGATTTATCAATAAGACTTAATAGCCTATGTAATTCCTAAATGCTTTGTTTTGGCCACATACTAGCTCTCAGGTCGTGTGGCTCTGAATCTATCTAAAAGTAGGTGCTGCAAAAATGTACTTGAAAATATCTACTATATAAAATAAAATATTATAACTGATGAAAAAAATTTTATTGACTGGTGCAACGGGAATGATAGGTAGTGCTATAATAAGGGCTGCACTAAAAAAAGAATATCAAGTTACCTGCATTGTTAGAAAAAAATCCACTCGTATAGAAAACATTCCTCAATCTAAATATGTTAATATTATAGAATGTGATATATCTGATTATAAAAATCTGTCATTAAATGCTAAATATGATATTTTTATGCATCTTGCATGGAATAAAACATCATTGGGTGGGCGTGATGATGTGGAGTGCCAATTAAGAAATATTGAATATACTATGGATGCTGTACGCCTTGCACATCGTTGTGGGTGTTCCGTTTTTATTGGAGCAGGGTCTCAAGCTGAATATGGAATAAAAAACGAAGCACTTTCTTGTAATATGCCTGTAAATCCAGAAAGTGGATATGGAATTGCAAAGTATACTGCGGGTAAGTTTTCTGCTATGTTATGTAGTCAATTAGGAATGAGGTTTAATTGGCTACGCATTTTAAGCATATATGGGAAGAATGATGGATATAATACTCTCATAAGTTATGTTAAGAGAGAATTAGAGAATGGAAGAAGCCCAGAACTTACTAAATGTGAGCAAATATGGGATTATTTACATTGTGATGATGCAGC
>CAJOPO010000024.1 GCA_905236315.1 uncultured Treponema sp. | reverse complement strand
CGGATTGAATCCTAAGGATTACAAAAACACTCTGTTCGTGCTGCCGCGTAAGCGGCAAACGTAAATAATTACAAAACACACACATTCGTAGCAAGGCGTGCGAATGTGGCGTGTAAGAGGGCTAGCCCTCGATTTTGTAATCGGCAGATTCAATCCGCAGAGGCGACTGGAAGCTGTTTTTCTCGTATGTGTACGTTAAAAAACTGATTTCTCTGATTTATTAGAGTTCATTGATATACGTTTTATGCGGACATCAGTAAGGTAAGAAGTTAAAGCCTCTGCATCATCATTTTTGATTAATTGCTTTATGCTGGATAAAGATTTTTCAAAAGAATCTATGTGATTAAGAAGTTCACTCTTATTAGAAAGGAACAGTTCCGTCCATAAAGGAGCATTTATCATAGCTATTCTAGTTAAATCTTCAAAACTTCCGCCTCCAAATTCTGTTATATTGCAATCTTCGGCACTGTTAACTAGGGCAGAGGCTATTACATGACACAACTGGCTTGTAAAAGCAATTTTATGGTCGTGTTGCAAACTAGAAGTTTCTACTATATGAGTAAATCCTAATTTATAGATAAGATTTTTAAACAACTCTATATTTTCTTTTTTGTTATATTCTTGCGGAACTAATATGTAATTATGATTATTAAATATTGTACCTAAGGAATTAGAATATCCCTCTTTTTCCCCGCCTGCCATTGGATGTCCTAGAATGAAGTCCACGTTTTTTTCTTGCAGCACAGAATTAAAAGAAGAGATTTCTGCTTGCATAAAAGATTTTACACCGCTTATATCAGTTATAATTGAATCATTTCTAAAATAAGTCTTATGGTCATTTAAAAACTTAAGCGTGGCATGGGGGTAAAGGCATATATACACAAAATCACATTCTGCAAGCATAGAATCAACTTGCTCTATAGAAAAAGTGTCATCACATATATTCTGTTCTTTTGCAAGTGATAATGAAGAGGCATTTATATCGCTACCTAAAATTTTTCCTTTACTACCCTTTACTAGAATATTCTGCCTAATAGCCTTTCCAAGACTACCACCCATAAGACCTAAACCAACTATACCATAACACAAATCTTGTAAGTTTTTCATATTCGATTAATTATCTTCTTTTTCTTTTAATACTGCAAGGAATGCACTTTGCGGTAGTTCTACATTACCAGCCATTAACATACGTTTTTTTCCTGCTTTTTGTTTTTCCAAAAGCTTTCTTTTACGTGTTACATCTCCCCCATAACACTTTGCAAGAACATCTTTACGTACAGGATTTACAGTTTCCCTAGCAATGATTTGACTACCGATTGCCCCTTGAATAGCAATCTTAAACTGCTGTCTAGCTATCTCACCTTTTAAGCGTTCACACACTTGCTTAGCGCGTTCTACAGCAGAAGGTCTATAACATAATTGCGCTAGAGCGTCCACAGGTTTACCATTTATAAGTATGTCTATTTTTATTAAATCAGTAGGGCGGTAATCTGTAAGTTCATAATCAAAGCTAGCATAACCGCGACTATAGGATTTTAATTTATCATAAAAATCAAAAAGCACTTCTGCAAGGGGCATATCGTAAGTGAGTTCTACGCGCTTTTCATCAAGATATTGCATATTCTTTTGCGCGCCACGCTTCATTCGGCACAATTCCATAATACTTCCTAAGAATTCTGCTGGTGTAATAATTGAAGCATTTATATATGGCTCTTGAGAAGATTCTATTTTTCCTTCTGGAAAATCCGCCGGGTTATCTACAAATATTTCTTCATGACATGGTGTTTTTACCTTGTAGCGAACACTAGGAGCTGTAAAAATTATTACTTGGTCAAAATCACGTTCCAATCGTTCTTGTATGATTTCTAGGTGAAGAAGTCCTAAAAAACCGCACCTAAAGCCATTTCCCAAAGCAAGAGAATTATCTTTTTCATAAATTAAAGAAGCATCATTTAATTTTAATTTTTCCATTGCTTCTTTTAATTCTTCATAGTCATTAGAATCTATAGGATAGATGGAAGAGAAAACAACAGGCTTTACATCTTTAAACCCTGGTAAAGGTTCTAAAGCGGGATTATTAACAGTAGTGATTGTATCCCCTACACTTACATCAGAAACAGTTTTTATGCCTGCTATTATATAACCAACATCACCTGCTTCTAGGACACCTGTTTCTTCATATTTTATTTTAAATATTCCAGCCTGCTCAACTTTATAATCAGTGCCACTGCTCATTAGTCGTATAAGGTCACCTTCTTTTACCCTACCGTCAATAATTCGTATATGAACTACGACACCTCTATACTCATCATAATGGCAATCAAATATAAGAGCTTTTAGAGGAGCATTAACATCACCAGTTGGAGCAGGAAATTTTGTAACAATGGCTTCCATTAAGTCATCTATACCTTCCCCAGTTTTTGCACTAACAAGGCAAGCATGATTTGAGTCAAGTCCCAAATCATGGTCAATTTGATGCTTTACGCTTTCTATATCTGCACTAGCAAGGTCAATCTTGTTTATAACAGGAACAATAGTTAAATCTTGTTCCATAGCCATATACATATTGCTTACAGTTTGACTTTCTACCCCTTGAGTAGCGTCTATAAGCAATAAAGCTCCCTCGCAGGAAGCAATAGCACGGCTTACTTCATAGCTAAAGTCTACATGGCCTGGTGTATCTACAAAATTAAGTTCATAATTTTGACCATCTTTTGCTTTATAAGGAATGGTAACGGCTTGACTTTTTATTGTTATTCCTCTTTCTCGCTCTATATCCATATTATCCAAAATCTGATTCATCATTTGGCGTTCTTCGATAATCTGAGCTTTCTGGATTAAACGGTCAGCTAGGGTACTTTTTCCGTGGTCTATGTGAGCTGTAATGCAAAAATTACGTTTGTGTTGTAAATCTACCATAATTTGTATTATATAAAAAATAAATTAAAAATAATAGGGGTTATCCAAAGGTACTGCAACAGCAATACTTATATCAATATAGCCGTTTTTATTTTTGCGAGTAGACAAGACAACTATCAAAGCAGATTTATCTTCATTTAGTTCCGTTCGTGCAATCTGTACTATATCACCTTCAGAAAAACCTGATTCTTCTGCAGAAGAGCCTTTAATTACACGTTTTACAGAATATATGTTTGAGTTTTCTGTTGAGGCTCTAACTAATTCCATTCCTGTAAGTGCAATCATTGCTTGAGAAATTAAATCCCTAGTATATACAGTGTAGCCAGGATATTCTGGTCTATCAGTAAGATAAACCGTATATACTTTTTCTTCCCCATTATCATTTTGCGCTTTAATATTTACTATGGAACTAGATAGTTGTGTCAACATTTCTAAATGAAAATCATCTATAGAAGTAATTGGTTTTTCATTTACAGATATTATAACATCTCCGCTTCTTAGGCCTGCTAGATATGCACTGCCACCAGGAATAACATATTGCACTTCTAAGCCTTCATTATTTGCGTTAGCACCAGCATTGCGTTTTGTTCTTCCGTAAGCTTCTATCCAAGGGTGTCTTCGCTCCCCGCCATTGTATAATATATGCAATTCTGATTTTAAATATTCTACAGGGATTGCAAAGTTTAAACCTTGATAATTTTGAACCCCTGCAAAAACTATTGCCTGCACCTTACCTTGAGAGTCTACTAATGGTCCACCAGAATTACCACTGTTTACCGCAGCATCTATTTGAAATACTTTTCCTAAGGCAACTAAAGAACGGTCAGTTGCAGAGATAACACCACTTGTAAGGGTGCGGTCTAAACCTAAAGGAGAACCTATAGCATAGACTCTGTCCCCTACTTCTAAATCACTACTAGAGCCTAACGTAAATACGTAGGGGGCATCAACTTCAGTCTTTAGGAGAGCCAAGTCTACAACACTATCATAACCTATTACACGTGCAGGAATACGAGTATCAGGGTCCTGTGCAAGTTTTATATATAAGCGAGCATAACCTTCATAAGTAGGGTCTACACATGAAGAGATTACATGATGATTTGTAACTATATAACCATTTTTAGAAATAAAGAAACCGCTACCCAAAACTGCATCAGGAAGTGCATATCCTCCCTGCACTTTCATTCCTCGGTCTACATAAACCGTTACAGTGCCATTAACTAAAGAAGACATCTTGCCATCCCAAGAAGTGCCTTCATTAGAAATGCCAGGAATATCTTTTTTTATTAAATTAGATAATTCTGAAGTGTTTTGTAATTTATTAAGGTCATTATAAGAAGTCGCTTTTAATGAATCGTACAATCTTAATGCACGTAAATATTTTTTTTGAGATAGAGCATCACTATAAAGTTGAGTTAGGTTTTCTTCACAAAGTTCTTTTTGATGTATTACAGAGTCATCATTTGGAAACTGTTTAAATAAGAGATATGACCTCCATAAAGCTTTTACAGGTTCCTTTTCTATTAAATTATTAATATTTTTTAATTCATTATTAAGGGCATCTGCTTCTGTATAATCTATATCTTGATAAATATCTACATCTTGTTTAGTTCCTACACAAGATATTACTGTAAAACATAAAGCCAATGCACAAAGTATAAGGGGAAAATCAATAATAAAATATTTACAAAACTTTTTGATAATCAAATTATTCATCTTTGCCCGCTTCTTCCAGTGCTTGTTTTTGTATTATCTTTCCATAACAAAAATCTCCTGCACGTATACCTATAATACGCTTGTCTTTATCTAAATCAATAATAACAGAAACAGCTTTGTGCTCTGTTTGATTAAGTTTTTTTATAACCTTTTCTGCATTTTCGCTACCACCGTCTGTACCAAGCCAATAAAAAATATAGCGTTTATCTTCTATTATAGAAAGTTCTTCTGCTCCATTACGAACTTTTACAGGCTTACCGTCTATCAAACTAACAGTTACTAAGTTTTTTTCATTATCAAAAAACATAGTATCTTCTTTTAGAGGTAAAGTTTTTCCTTCTGCATTATATTCTGTAGGATAACGCACGTACCTTACATTCCAACTACCATCTCCATCTGTATCCCAAGAAGAAATTCTACCATTATGGGAAAGATATTCTTCTGTAAAATTAGGCATGGTATTAGAATCATCTGGGGAATCTATTTGTACCATACGTAAATAAAAATGCCCCCCATTAGATGGTGCTCCAAATAGATTTATCATAACAGAGCGTTCTTCTTCAAGAGAATATACATCCATATTACCTTCTTTATCTTCTGCATAGAACTCTGTAGTTTCAAACACACCATCACCGTCTTCATCAACAAGGCGGAATAAAGGCGCATTATCAGAAAACTCTGCTTGAGCATACAAGCGTCCATTTTGTAAATACTGCGCTAATTGAATTTTTCCATTCAAAACAAGAAATATAATTACAGCATTTTCTCTCTCTTGGGTAGGAACTTCTACATTGTATGAAGCATTAAGCAATCTTTCTAAATTTAAACTGCTTTCTGAATTAGTTACTATCGACATTTCATCAACAACAGTAGAATTATTTTTGTATGAAGCAGGAATAGGAAAGTAAAAATCAGAAGTGATGATTTTGTTAAAAGCAACATCTTTTTGCATTAGAACAGGAGTCCACTGCAATTCATGTGCCATTAGTCTAAAAGTTTCACTGATATTTCCATTTTCATTTTTTATAGCTACGCTTTCAACAAAGGGAAAATCATTCCATCTAAAATCACAATTTTCCGAAGTAAGGGTGCAAAAAACAGGTTGCCCATAGTCGCAATCTATTTTCCAGTCAATTATGCCATCTTGATTTGAATCGTAAATAATAGTTTTAGGTCTACCATATTTATAAGAAACAGTTAAGTCAGCTATACAATCAAGATTTGTATCTTTTATTATAGTTCCTTCATAGGATTTTAAATAAGAAACTAGTTTTTCTTTTACACTTGTATCTGTAATTGCAGAAATAACTTCTAGCATTATTTCGTAATCTATTTTTGAATCAGCAAAGGATTTTAAATATTCTAAAGCTTGCTCTTGTGTCAAAAGTCCATTATCTAAGGCAGGAACAATATATAAAGGATGCTTTAATTCTTTTGCATTAAACGCTTTTAACATATTTAACTGCTGCTTATCTTTTGCAAAACGTGCAGCCCTAATCTCTAATTGAATATCTTCTTCAGTAATATCATCCAAAGAAGTATTCAAATTATTTTGATTTAAATTAAATAATAAAGCACTAGCAATGCGATTTACTTCTGGGTCTAAGGACGAAGGATTTTCATAAGTAAAAAATAATAATGGAAAACGAGAATCATTAGGATAGACACGGCGACATGTATCAATTTTTTCCCTTGCATGTCTAATAGAAACGGAATCTGCTAACCTATAATAAGCCTTTATACGAATAAATTCTGCATCCGCTGAATAGATAAACGGCATAGACGCAAATACATCAGAACCAGTTCCATCAAGAACACCAAAAACTTCAGCACTTCTACCTGTATCACATAATATATCTGCATATAAAATACGAGCACTATCCCTATTATATTCTGCCCAAGTATCTACGGTTAAAGCTTTTAATACATGTGTATAAACATCTGCTCTTGTTCTACCAAGATTTTTTTCTGCAGCCGAAAGCATATACCACAAATCAGAAATAGAAGGGTCATAAGATATTCCTAAAGAAGATTGTGAAATAACATTTTTCCAATCTTTTCTTCCTGCATAATCTTTTGCAAGGTTTAAGCATCTTAAAGCAGTTCTTCTATTAGCCTGTAAAGCACTCTTTAGCAAGGGGTCTACATTATACATATTTTGGGATTTAGATTCTTGTTGCGATTGTGAATACACAAACGAACAAGGTACAAAAACAACTCCAACTATTAAAGCAAATACAAAACTAAAAAAGTTATATTTCATTGCCATTCCTTAACTATCCAATCTGTATATGTAAAAAAAGACCCCCAAATTCCTACCACTTGTTGCAGAGGAGTTTGCAACTCTTGAATAATAGGTATTTTATCTTTTTTATCTCCACATTTAAAGCCTTCTAAAACTTTAGAAACATTTCTAAAAGAACCATCAGCAGATAATACAGTGTCTGTAGATTGTCTGCTTCTAAAAATAAATGGATAATTTAAATAAGGAACAAACAAAGTATGCTCTTTTCCATTTATTTTTGTATAAAAATATATTCCATTATCTTTTTTATAGCTTTGTATAACATAATCTGCTATAAAAAACTCACCTTGCTCTTCTACAATGACAAAAAAAACTTTATCGCCATTTTGTAACATTAAATTACTATCTATTTTTCTAATAAAAAGACGACCACTTTTACTAGAAAATTCTACCTCTATACCAGCTGCATTTTCCTTCCATTGTTTAGTATCTCTTTCATGAGCTATTACTTTTTCATACAAAGAATAAGGAATACGCTTTTTAGGTTGCACATCATTTATGGCAATATACCACAAGCGACGTTGAACAGCAGCAAGTTGCATTAAAAAACTATTATAATTAAAGGACGCACAGTCTTTTTCTAAAGAAAAATCTATTTTATTTATAGCCTCTTCTGTAATAATATCTAATGCTCTGTTATCGTCATACATTTTATGAGATAAACTTAAAACCGCCTTTTCCCAGCCAGAAACTTCTTTTTTTAATATCGGCAGAATTTTGTGTCTAATACAGTTTCTAAATAAATTCTCATCAAAATTTGTTTTATCGGTTCTAAAGCCAATATTTAATTCTCTTAAATAATCTTCTATTTCCGAACGAGAAAAATCAAGCAAAGGACGAATAAAACTCTCTCTCGTTCTGGGTATTCCTGCTAGTGCACCACAATCTCCCCCACTTAAAAAACGCATTACTATAGTTTCAAGTTGGTCATTCTTATTATGCGCAGTACATAAAAACTCTATCGAATACTCATTTATAAAATTATAAAATGCTTCATAGCGCAAAGCACGAGCGGCTTCCTCTATGCCCAAGCCTCTTTGCTTTTGCAGTTGAAATACACTTCCTTTAGGAATATCAATTCTTATACATTCTATTCCAAGACCCTTACAATAATCCTGCACAAAGGTAGCGTCTCCTTCAGTTTCTTCTTTAGGACGTATATTATGATTTATAGTTATAGCTTTTAGTTGGATGGGACTTTTTTTCTGTTTAAGTAGTCTATGCAATGCAGTTAAAAGGCATATTGAATCAGCACCGCCACTCACTGCTACAGCCATTTTTATATTAAGACTTATATCTAAACCAATATTAATTAAAGATATGTATAAACGATTTTCAAATAAATTAACAAACTCACTAGTCATAATAAAATGAAGCAAAAAAAATGCAGGCTCAAAGCCTGCACTATTTATAAGTCAAATTTATTATTTTTTAGGTGGTGCTATAGTAACAACCAAAGATGACTTATCAGAAAGAATAGATACCTTATCACTTAAGGCTAAATCCTTTATTGCAAATTTATCGCCAATATCTAGTTTAGAAACATCTGCAACAACAGCCTCTGGCATATCAGCAGGAAGAGCCTTTAACTTTACATCAGGAACATGCTTTACCATAAAGCCACCTTTTAATACACCAGCAGGTGTTCCTGAATAACGAATTTTCAATGTAAATGTTACAGGTTTTGTACCACTTACAATATAAAAATCTGCATGAAGATTTTTATCAGTTTTTATATCATATTCAGTATCTTTTATATATGCTAAATTATCTTTACCATCTATTTTTAGATTTACAAGCGTTGTCTTAGTTATTGAACGCCATGCTTTAGAAAATTCCACTGCGTCAATATCAAGCATAACAGATTCGCCTTTTTCATTATAAGCGATTGCTGGTAAACGTCCCTGTGAACGAAGTTGCTTTGAAATTCGTTTTCCAGTTTCTTTGCGAGTATTTGCATTGATGACGAATTGTTCCATAATTACAAACTCCTAAAAAAGAACTCCCAGGAATCTGCATCTATAGAATCCTGCGTTCAAAAAAAATAGCTGGGACGGCTGGATTCGAACCAGCGGAATGACGGCACCAAAAGCCGTTGTCTTACCTCTTGACGACGTCCCAAAATTTATCTATTTAAACTCACAGAAGCCTATTCTAAGAAAAATATTCTTCTTCTGAGTTAATAGTTCCTTCTTCTATGTGTCCTGCTTCATATTCGTACAAAATCTGTTTTTGCAACGCATTTCTAAAATCAGGACTAATAGGATGTGCTACATCCTTATATTCACCATTTGATGTTTTACGACTTGGCATAGCCATAAACAACCCTGCTTTGCCTTCAATAATTTTTACATTATGAACTACAAAACATTCATCAAATGTTATGGTGACATAAGCTTTTAGCTTACCTTCACCTTGAACCTTACGTATTCTTATTTCGGTAACTTTCATAAATTATCAACTCCCGCTATACTAAAACGGCTCGCCAATCCTTAGCTAACTTCTTCAATGCACATTCTGCTTGAAAACGTTGCTCAAATACACCAAATACTGTCGAGCCTGACCCGGACATATCCACAAAATCCGCTCCATTCGCTTTTAAGTCTTCAAGCGCACGTGCTATTAAAGGATAATGACAGGAAACAGGAGTTGTAAAATCATTAATGAAAGACCACTTCCGTACTGGTTTCCTATATATATTTTCCAAATCAGAAACCCTTTCATAAGTTCTTTCAGTAAAGCCAAAGCTATCCACCCAAGAATACGCATCTCTAGTAGAAACGGAAACACTTGGAAATACCAAAATTACAGAAACATCTTTTCGAGCCTGAATTGGAACTATTTTTTCTCCCCTACCACAAACTATTGCAGAAAAAGGTTCAAAAATATTTTTATCTTTTCTCTCATACAATGCATGAGTAAAAAAGTAAACATCACTACCAACTTGTCCTGATAAAGAACAAAAATCGGAAAAACTTAACTGAGTACAAAACAATTTATCTACGGCTTGAATAAAAGAAGATGAATCACTAGACCCGCCTCCCAATCCACCACCAGCAGGAATATGCTTAGTAACTTGAACTCTCACACCTTCCTTTACACCTGTTAGTACGCAGAAAGCCTTGTATGCTACAGTAAATGTATTATCTTGCGGTAAACACATTTCTTTACATTCCACAACACAAATATTTTTATCATTG
>CAJOPO010000023.1 GCA_905236315.1 uncultured Treponema sp. | reverse complement strand
TTGTAAGTCGCGCTATTATAGCGACTTACAACTCGCAGGAACCTCGAAAAACTTTCTGAAAGGGAGTTTTTCGAGGTTCCCTTAAGTAGTCCTAAACACCTTTAGTCTATCATAAGAATAAAAAAAATAAAACCCTTTTTACAGTCCTTGCAGTCTGCATAAAAATATGCTATACTAGAATTATATCTCTTGAGTTGAATTTCCGCACATTGATTTATCTTCTACCTAAACGTTTTATTCCCCTCTAATTAGATAATCCTTTAAGTGTAAGTAAACCTAATGCCATAATCTAGCTAGGGTAGACTCCCCTTTATATAGTTCTTTATTACACCTTTCTTTATAAACATCTGTCCTCTTTTATGCTTCAGACAATAGGCCATGCTCTAAAAAACTGTAATAAGAATCCCTTGTTATAATTATATGGTCTAAAAAAGTTATTCCTAGAACATTTGCCGCCTCCTGTAATGTGCGAGTTGCTTGTTTATCTGCCACACTGGGATTACAAGAACCTGAAGGATGATTGTGGCAGCATATAACAGCGGAAGCATGTTCTGCTACAGGCTCCGCAAAAATCTCTCGCGGGTGCACTATAGTTCTGTTTATTGTGCCAACAAACACTACCCTTATGTGCATAATTTCCCTTGCTCCATTTAACGAAGCACAAATAAAATGCTCCTTTGTTTCTATAGCGTAATGCTGTATATATGGAAGAATATCTTTTGGCGCATTTATATTTGCATTAAGATAGCAATTTCTTCTTCGACCAAGTTCTATAGCGGCGGCCACGGCAAGAGCCTTAGTCTGCCCTATTCCATCTATTTTTTCTAATTGCTCAATGAGTTTTTCTGCATTGCTACTATTCATCACAGAAAGAACTTCTGAAGCAAGTTTTTCAATAGGGGATTTTTTCGTTCCCTTGTTGAGTATGAGCATCAGAAGTTCTTCATCGCTAGGGTAAGAAATACCGTTTTTTAGCGTTAATTCTCTTATATTGGGTTTATTATGTTGTATCAATTTGAGTCCTCATATAATAAATACACCGTAGTTTTCTGAATTTACGAAAAAACGTTTTATTTTCTAAAAAAAACTTGATTTTTGAAAAAAAACTTGATTTTTGAAAAAAAACTTGATTTTTGAAAAAAAACTTGATTTTTTTATATATCTTTGTTAGCATAGATTTATTAGAGTACACAAAGAGTCGCTTGCAGAATAACTATTTTGTAAGTTTACAATATTAATTGTGTAATAAATTATGGAGGCTTTTTAAATGAAGCGTTGCGAAATTACTAAAGTTATTGGACGTGAAATCATTGATTCTAGAGGTAACCCAACTGTAGAAGCAGAAGTTACACTTTGCGATGGAACCGTTGCTTTGGGAACTGCTCCTAGTGGGGCTTCTACTGGAGAATTTGAAGCTTTGGAGCTTCGTGATGGTGATAAAGCCCGATTCGGTGGCAAAGGCGTTACAAAAGCAGTAAACAATATTAATACTGTTATTAATGATGCTGTAAAAGGACTTGATGCAGCAGATATATATGCAGTAGATGCAGCCATGTTAAAAGCCGATGGAACAAAAGACAAGAGCAACTTAGGTGCAAATGCAATACTTGCAGTATCTATTGCAGCAGCAAGAGCAGCAGCTACATCTTTGCAGATTCCTCTATATCGCTTCTTAGGTGGTGTACAGGGTACAAAACTTCCTGTTCCAATGATGAACATTCTAAACGGCGGTGCACATGCTACAAACAGCGTAGATACACAAGAGTTTATGATTATGCCAGCAGGTGCTCCATCATTTAAGGAAGGGCTAAGATGGTGTACAGAAGTATTCCATGCTTTACAGGCTTTACTAAAGAAAGAAGGAAACACTACAGCAGTTGGTGATGAAGGTGGATTTGCTCCTAACCTCAAAGATGATGAGGATACTATTGAACACATCTTGCAGGCTATTAAGGATGCCGGATATGAACCAGGTAAAGACTTTATGATTGCTATGGATGCAGCTTCTTCTGAATGGAAGAGTCCAAAGGGTAAGGGTTTCTATCACCAGCCAAAATCAGGAAAGGATTTTACAACTGATGAGCTTATTGCACACTGGAAGAGCCTTGTAGAAAAATATCCTATTATCAGCATTGAAGATGGTCTTGATGAAGAAGACTGGGAAGGCTGGCAGAAGATGACAAAAGAACTTGGAAACAAAGTTCAGCTTGTTGGTGATGACCTCTTTGTTACCAATACAGAACGTCTTTCTAAGGGTATACAGCTAGGAGCCGCAAACTCTATTCTTATAAAACTAAACCAAATTGGTTCTGTTTCAGAAACTTTGGAAGCTATAAAGATGGCTCACAAGGCTGGATATACTGCTATTTCTTCACACCGCTCAGGCGAAACAGAAGATACTACTATTGCAGATTTGGCAGTTGCTCTTAACACTTGTCAAATTAAGACAGGTGCACCAAGCCGTTCTGAACGTGTTGCAAAATACAATCAACTTTTGCGCATAGAAGAAGAGCTAGGAAACGCTGCTTGCTATCCTGGATTTGCTGCTTTTAACGTAAAAAAATAAAATTGATAAAAGCTAGGAAGATTTAATATCGAAGATATTAAATATCAGAGATATTAAATATCA
>CAJOPO010000022.1 GCA_905236315.1 uncultured Treponema sp. | reverse complement strand
AGTTATGAAGTAATGAATAGGGTAAACCCTGCTTGTATTATTGAATTTACGGCAACACCTTCGCAAGAATCAAACGTATTGCACAGAGTTTCAGCAATAGAACTTAAAAATGAAGATATGATTAAGTTACCGATTATGCTAACGGAATACCCAAGTTGGCAAGAATCTCTTGAAGCATGTATATTAAAAAGAAAAGGGTTAGAAGATATTGCAAAGCTCGATAAAGACTATATTCGACCGATTGTTTTAATTCAAGCAGAAAATAAAGATAAAGAAGTTACTGTTGATGTTATTAAAAATTATTTAATAGAAAATGGTAATATTGCTCCTGAAAAAATAGCCATCGCAACAGGAGAACAAAGGGAATTAGATGGAATTAACTTATTTGACCCGAATTGTCCTATTGAATTTGTTATAACAATTCAAGCATTAAAAGAAGGTTGGGATTGTTCTTTTGCCTATATTTTCTGTTCTGTTGCAACAGTTAATTCCAAAACAGCTGTTGAGCAACTTTTAGGTAGAGTATTAAGAATGCCTTATGCAGAAAAGAGAGAGAAAGCTGAATTAAATAAAGCATATGCATTTGTTTCCACAACGAGCTGGCCGAATGCTGTTGCAAAACTTTGCGATAATTTAACAAATATGGGTTTTGAGGAAACCGAAGCAGAAGATTCTGTTCAACCACAACAGAAAACACTTGAACTTGAAACCCAAGCAATAGAGCCAATAAAGCAAACATTTAGAACAAAAATAGACACAACAAAACTTACAGAAGAAGAAAAACAAACACTTGAAGTAGAAACTTTTGAAAATGGGATTAGTGCCATAAAAGTGGATTACAATACTCCGCAAGAAGTGATTGAAAAAGTTGAAAAAATTATTGATAAAAAAGACGTAGTTGCATTCAGAAGAACTATTGCTGTTATTAAAAATCAGGTTATTAAACTTGCCCCTGCTGATAAGGGTGAAGTTATAGAAGTTCCTCAATTAAAATTATTTATTGATGACGAATGGCAAGAAGTCGATAAAGAACTATTTTTACCAAATGGATGGAATTTATTAGATTATCCTGCTTCTTTTGATGACGGGGAATTTGATATAAAAGATGATGGCAGAACTGTAGAAATCGATATAGACGGTAAAAAAATTACTGAAAGGTATTACCAAAATACTTTACCTATTGATTTAGAAAATATTGAAACTAATTGGTCAAATTTAGATTTATCAAGATGGCTTGACGGTAAAATGTATCAACCTGATATTACTATGCCTGTTAAATTAGAATTTATAAGAAGAATAGTAGAATTTTTAAATTTAAGAAAAGGCATTCCCTTATCCACTTTAATTATGAGGAAATTTTTATTATTAAAAGCCATTGAAGATAAAATAAACAAATACAGAAAACAAGCATACGAGAAAGGATATCAACAGACTTTATTTGGTGGTATTATTCCAGTTGAAACAAGTTTTGATTTTTCTTATAAATTCGGGCAATATTATCCTGTTGATAAAAAATATAATGGTAGAATTAAATTTAATAAACATTTTTATTCTTGTGTAGGTGCATTTGATAGTGCTGAAGAAGAAGTTTGTGCAAGAGAAATAGACTGTTTACCAGAAGTTAAATATTGGGTGAGAAATGTTGACAGACATCCGAATTCATACAGATTCCAAACTTCAACAGATTATTTTTATCCTGATTTTATTATGCAACTTAATGATGGAAGATTGTACATTGTTGAATATAAGGGCGCCGGATTTTATTCTATGGATGATTCAAAAGAAAAAAATAATATTGGCAAACTTTGGCAAGAAAAAAGTAATGGAAAATGTTTGTTTAAAATGGTTTCCGATGAAAAATATATTGGCAAAAGTATCAAAGCTCAAATAATAGAAGAAATTTAGTTTATATTGTGTTCGTTTGTAAAATCTTTGTTAGTTTTTCGCTTTTATTATTTCTTTTATGTATTGTGTTTCGTGGTAAACGGAGGGGATTATGGAAGAGGCAGGATACAATATTTCAAAGAAAGAATTTAAGCAAATTAGTAAATGGGCAGAGAATGTTTATAATATAGCCGTTATCGTTGATTATTTTGTTAGTAATCAGCCTGAAATAGAGGAATGCTATAACCTTGCACCTGTGATTAAAAATTTAAGAGAAAACGCAGATTTATTAAATGCATTTTTTATCGATAACGAAAAATGATTT
>CAJOPO010000021.1 GCA_905236315.1 uncultured Treponema sp. | reverse complement strand
TTTCTAGCGGAGAGAAAACCGCTACTGCAAGCAGTCCTTCGGAACGGAGTAGAGTTTTCTCTCTCCCCCAAAACACGGGGTTCAAGGGAACTCCCTTGAAAACTAATTTTCTTGGTAAAAAAGGTAGTACCTTTGTACCACGAAGGTACTACCTTTACACTGCGAAGGTATAGCCTTCGTGCACGAAAGGTATAACCTTTATGGTGTAAAGGTATAGCCTTTTTTTGAAAAAAAATATTTTTCTCATACGCCTTGACAAATATAAGGATAATGGGTATAAAATATGATTTTTCTACAATAAAAAAATAATACATTGACTAATTTTCATAAATTTGTATAATAAAAACTATGGGTGTTAGTCAATTAGAAGCAGCATTGTCACAAGCATATACATATATAGAATCAAGCAATCCTGAACAGGCTAAACAAATATTAGACGAAGCACTTATATTAGATTTAGATAATCAAGGAATAGTATTTTTAATACAATGCTGTTCATTCTGGATAGATGTATTTAATCGCATAGAAACCTTGCAAGCCTTTGAACAGGGAGAAACTATAATAAATCAATGGAAAAAATTTCAAAATCTTTTGGATTTATCTTCTGACCCACTAGAACGTTCTACCTATGCTTTTCGTAAGGGAATATATGGAAAGGCTTTAGCTTTATATAAACAAGTATCAGATGAAAATGATTTTAAGATGCATGCAGAAATATATAGAAAAATGGGCTTGTGTAATAAAAGACTAGGTTCTTATGAAGATGCCCTATCTTGTCTTCAAGAGGCTAATAGCTCTTATCAAGGACAGGCCGCTATCATTGCAGAAATGGCTGATTGTTATGACCTATGTGGAGAATCAAAACTTGCTCGTCTTTTGTTTAAAGAAGCGTTCTATATAGATGCTGATAAAGTAGAATTAAGCAATTTAGACTCCCCTCTTATAGCAAGTTTAATTCAAAGGGTTATAAAAGAAGGTTGTACGGGTATAGCTTTACAACAGTGGATTTCTGTTTATGGAATACTACTGGGTGTACTTAATATAAAGCGTCCCTTAAAGCCCCAAGAAGTGGGAAGATTAAAACAAGATATATATGCTAGGGAAAATGAATTAAAAGACCCAGAAAATAAAGATGATAGACTAAAGCCTAGACTTATGAATCTTTATTTGTGGCTTTTAGATTATTATTTAATGTCAAAAGAAAATATTAATAAAATAAATGAGATTTTAATAAAAATAAAAATTCTCGACCCAAATATATATAAAAATTATTTTAGTTTTGATGATAAAAAAGAACATCTTTAATTTTTAAGGCTGTTCAGATGGGAACCTATAAAAAAAATTGCAAAAAACTTTTTTTTATAGGTTCCCAATACTTATATTAGGAGATAGTATATGGCTGATGAATTAGCTAGTGAACTTGAAAACACAGTGCGTGATATGCTTAAAGAAGAGTCTTGGACTCGTGCTGGGGTTAATACCTTTACAAAAAATAATCTGATAGAACTTGAAGAGTTACTTAACAAAGCTAGAAATGAAAACAAGCAAGACTTAATCAAGCAGATTTGTGAAGAAAAACTTGAGCAAACAAAAGACAGCATAATTGCATTGTATTTATCGGGCATGATTGCATTAAGTTCAGGTTCTCTTGATACAAGCAATTTAGTTGCCTTAGCAGAAATATTCGATAAAAATCATAAAGAGCAAATATCAGAGCAGCTATTCAATTCCATATTAGAAAAAGACCCTAATAATAAATTTGCATTAAAAAGGCTTGCAGAATATTATAAAAACACAAATGATGATAGAGTTTGGGAACTTTATGAGCAAATAGTAAAGTTAGATTTTGAGGAAGCTGATATTGCAAAAATACTTGCAGATAGATTTGTAGAACAAAGCAATGCTGATGCAGCAGTAAGCTACTATAAAAAGGCACTTTTACGCTACATTGGTAAGTTAGCAAAAGAAAGCAAGGCAAAATCCATTACTCCTGTAAAAGAAGTATGGGGAAAACTTATAAAATTAATCCCTGAAGAAATAGAATTCTTCTTATTAGCACAACAAAAACTAGATAAGGCTTTAGTTTCTTCTGTTGAAGAAAAAAATAAAGAAAGCGAAAGAGAAAAGTCTATTCCTCTTATGATGGATTTATACCAGTATTATAAAAATATATCAAACTGGGACACTGCCATAAGAATATTAAAACTAGTTCTAAGCATAGATAAAAAAGATATTTCTACTCGTAGAGAGTTAGTAGAATGTTTTAGAGGTAAATATTCTGCTAATCCTCATACAGAAGACTATATTAAGACTTCTAATTTAAATCAAAGTTTCCGTGATGTTTTTGAAGCCATTAATGATTTTGAAAAACACATTGCCTTTGATGCAAATAGATATGTATTCCATAGAACATGGGGTGTAGGTCGCATAAAAAAGGTTCAAGGCGATATGCTTACTATAAACTTTGGTAAGAAAAATGGCGAAAAAACTATGTCCTTAAAAATGGCAGTTACTGCTTTACAACCATTGCAAGAAAATCATATATGGGTATTAAAAGCCACTAAACGAAAAGAAGACCTTTCTGCAATGGTAAAAAAAGATATTGCAGGAACTCTAAGAACTATTATTCTTAGCTTTGATAATAAATGTGATGAAAAGAGAATAAAGGCGGAACTAGTTCCTTCCATATTAACTCCTGGTGAATGGACAAGTTGGCATTCAAAAGCTAAAAATATATTAGAAACCGACCCATCATTTGGAGTCAATATAAACGATATAAATCAATATATAGTTAGAGATAGACCTTTAACACTAGAAGAACGTCTTAGCAATGAATTTAAAGCAGAAAAAGATTTCTTCCCCAAAATTGATATAATAATGCGCTATGCAAATAATGATGACACAGACAAAACTGATGACTCTTTCTCTGATATGTTTAATTTCTTTGCTAGTTTCTTAAAGAGTTTTACTACAGTTGATGAACGCATTGTTGCTTCTTATCTTGTAGTTCAATACATTGCTAAAAAGATTCCTAGTCTTCCAGCAGTGGAACACTTTACTTTTGCAGCTCTTTATGCAGAAATAGAAAATCCAAAAGAAATGTATAATCTATTAAAATTGCAAGAGCTAAAGGATGACTTTATTGAATGTGTTGGTCAATTAGTAGATTGGGACGTTCAGTACATAAAGTTATTCCCTACAGTTCTTAAGCAGAAACTTTTAGACGAACTTCTTTCTCGTGGCAAGCAGGATATGGTTATACGTTTAGTTCATGATAGTTTTGAAGATTTTAGGAACTATCGTGACGCAGCAGTATACTTTTTTAAGGAAAGCCGCAATCAAGAATGGTTTAAGAGTGCAGGCATTTCCTATGAAAAGCAACTTATAACGCTAGTAAATATAATCGCTCTTTGTTATCGCGAAATTAATAATCATGTAAATACAACAGAGAATAAAAAGACCATTAAACTTGCTACAACTTTGTTATTTGCAGAAAAGGTTGACGGAGAAACTCATAACAATGTAATGGAATATATGCTTGAAAATGACCAAGATGCCATTACTCGTATGTATACAATCATAAGTGATGTAAAAGATTTAAACACCACTTATAAACAGCAGTTAAGAAGCGGTATATTGAGCAAATATCCAGACTTTAAGTTCCAAGAAACAGAGATTAAGCAAGAAAGTCCAAAGGGTATACTTGTTACCGCAAAGATGCTTGAAATTAAGAAAGCAGAAGCTGATGAACTAGAAAAAGTAATTCTTCCTAAGATTGCAGATGAGGTTAGTGAAGCAAGGGCTAAGGGAGACCTTAAGGAAAATGCAGAATATACAGCAGCAAGAGAGCGTCAATCTCAAGAAAACAATAGATTACGCAAGCTTAAAGAAGAAATTGCTCAAGCTGTTATATTTGACCCTTCTACAAGAACAACATCTTATGTTTCTTATGGTACTACCGTTACTGTACATGACAATAACAATGATAAAGATATTGTATACACAATATTTGGACCTTGGGAATCAAATACAGAAGCAGGCATTATATCATACCTTTCTCCTATGGGAGATAAGTTGCTTGATGCTAAAGTTGGAGATACAAAGAACTTTGAAATTAACGATAACAAGTTCAGCTACACAATAAAGAGTATTACAGCAGCAGATTAATTTATTCTGGAGCATCTATGAGCATATCAGATTTACTTAAAGGCACTTATGAGGCTGATGTAATCAACAAAATGAGTGTTGTATATAAGAATATAGAAGAAAAGGAAACTGAATGGATAAATAAAGGTGCTCCAGTATGTAAAGAAGGCTGTGGTAGTTGTTGTGTAAACTTTGAGCCTCATATAATGGAATGTGAGGCTTTATATCTTGCTTCTTGGTTATTAGAAAATCAAACAGAAAAGGCAAACGCGATTGCAAAAGGCACCTTTGAACCACTAGTTGACGCTAATGGTTTGGGGTGCATTTTATTTGACCCTAATTCTAAATGGCATTGTACAGTATATGAAGGGCGTTGCCTTATTTGTAGATTATTTGGTTACTCAGGTGACAGAGGAAAAGAGGGTAAAGAGCGTTTTAGGCCATGTAAATTTATGGATAAAGAACGCTTATTAGAATATGGCATGGAGCACAGGCAATATGAAAAAGAAGAATTGCTTAGTAAATATGATATTCTTCCGCCCTTAATGCAAGACTGCACAGCACAGGCTATATCTGTAAATCCTGGTGCAATGGCAGGAACACAATCCTTGCGAGAGGCATTACCTAAAGCCTTAAACAAACTTATAATGTTGCTTTCTTTTATGAATGACAAAGAGGAGTTTGCATAATTGTCTATAACAACAAAATCTTTTCATAAATTTTCAAATTCCTTAGGTATGTTTTTTCATTCTACTAATATAGGTGTATTTTGTGCAAATAACGAAATCTATATTATAGACTCAGGAACTGGGGAGCAGGATGGGAAAGATATTTTATCTAGCATAAAAGAGATTTTTCCTAATAAAAATATAAAAGCTATAATAAACACACACTCTCATTCTGACCATTGTGGAGGAAACAAGGCAATACTAGAGGCAAGCAAGGCAGAAGTTTGGGCTCCTAAAAAAGAAAGTGAACTTATACAAGTTCCAGAAACGAGTGCTGCAATATACTGGGGAGGTAGACCCTTTGAAGAATTGCGCCACAATCCCTTTATGACCTTAGCTGCTTGTAATGTAGCTAAACAACTAGATGATACAATATTAAATATGGGTAGCATACAATTTACTCCCATTTCATTACCAGGACATTATTATGGTCAAGAGGGATTTTTAGTAAACGATACTGAAAATAATAAAAAAGTATTTTTTTTAGGAGATGCCTTATTTGGTATGCAAATGCTAAAAAAATATTGGATTCCTTATATGATAGACCCTAATATTTTTTTACAATCATTAAAAAAAGTTGCAAGCATAGATGCGGATTACTATGTTCCAGGTCATGGGGAAATATACACAAGAGAAAATCTTAATGCCATTATAGAAATGAATGTTATGGTAGTTTTAGAAACTCGTTCTTTACTATTAAAACTATTAGATAAAACAGCTATGACTCATGAAGAGTTATTAGAATCTGTAGCTGACTTTTCTGGTATAGATTTGCATTTGAGCCAATTCGTACTTATTGGTAGCACCTTGCGTTCTTATTTGTCTTGCCTAAAAGATGAAGGTTTAGTAATCTGTTATATAGAAGATAATCGTTTATTATGGAAATTAAATAAGGAAAATGCACAATAATGAAGATTATATCATGGAATGTAAACGGCATTAGAGCCATTCAAAAAAAAGGATTTACACAATGGCTTTTATCTTCTAATGCTGATGTAGTTTGTATACAAGAAACAAAGGCTTCTAGAGATAATCTTGATGAAGAATTATTATCCCCACATAATGAAAATGTAAGTTATAACTCTTATTTTTCTTCTGCACAAAAAGCGGGATATTCAGGAACGGCAATATATTCAAAAATCGCTGTTGATAAAATAGAAAATCTAGGAGATGAGCAGTTTGATGATGAAGGACGTGTGACTATAGCATATTTTTCAAATCTTGCTGTTATAAGTGCTTATTTTCCTAATAGTCAAGACCATGGTAAGCGGTTACAATATAAATTAGATTTTTGCAATGCCATATACAAAAAATGCTGTGAATTAGAAAAACAAGGATTTAATATAGTCCTTTGTGGCGATTATAATATAGCGCATAAGGCCATTGATATTGCAAATCCAAAGGCAAATGAAAAAAATGCAGGATATTTACCTGAAGAACGTGCTTGGATGGATTTTTTTACAGAAAATGGATATACAGATACTTTTCGCATGTTTAATAAAGAACCTAAACAATATACTTGGTGGAGCTATAGAATGCGTGCAAGGGAGAAGAACATAGGCTGGCGTATAGATTACCTATGTGTAAATAATAGTTTTACTCAAAATGTAGTAAACAGTGCTATTATGAGTGATGTACAAGGTAGCGACCATTGCCCTGTATCTATAGAATTAAAATAGATTAGCACTAGCTAATTCTTTATAATATAACAAAATTTGCTTGCTTTTTTGAGTCATATATGATAGATTAAAAATAACTTTATTTTTTTTTGAGGTATAAATATGGCTTATAAAATCGCATCAGAAACTTGTATTAATTGTGGAGCTTGTGAAAGCGAATGTCCTGCAGAAGCTATTAGCGAAGTAGATGATAAAAGAAAGATTGCAGAAGACAAATGCATTAGTTGTGGCTCTTGTGCATCAGCTTGCCCTGTAGGAGCAATTTCAGAGTAACATAAATAGCAATTATGCTTTTTAGATTATAGGTTTCTGTTCTAAAGTGTAACAGAAACCTTTTTTATTTTTAAAGGGGAAGAATATAAAATGAAGTTACATTCTTATTTTGTTGCAGCACTTAGGATTTTTATCCTTATAGTAAGTTGCATTCTTTTAGGTCTAATTATAGTTATACCACTTTGGAAATGGGCTTCTCTTTCCCCTACTACATATACAAACGCAATTCTTGTTTTGCTTTCTTTAATATGTATATATACTTTATTTAAAATATATAAAAGACAAGGTGCTAAGAAGTTTTTTAGAAGATTAGTAAAGTTTTTTATTATTATAGCAGGTATATACTTTTGTTTCTTTTTTATACTAAAGGGAAAAAGACTTATAGGCATTTTCACCTTTATAATTTCGATTATTTTATGTACATTACTTTTTAAGGGAAGCAAAGAAGAATGAAGAAACATATATTTTTTTTATTAATTTGCAGTTTTATAAGTGCCTCGCTTTATTTAAGTGCAGATGGCACAAATAGTGTCACAGACAACATAGAAGAAGTTGAACACCCAAGAGTTGAAATTACTTCATCTGATATACAAGAAATACCTGAGCTAAAATCAAAAAATACAGTATTCAAAAAATATCAAAAAGATATAGAAAATGCAAATAAAGCAATGTTTATGACAAAAGAGCCTTCTGTATATTTAGCTTTTTATAAATATACAGCAACAAAAGATGATAACTTAATTTCACTTGCTTCTAGGTGTTCTATTCGTTATGACTCAATTTTAACATTAAATAGTATTACAAATAGTACAGATAAAATAGAAGATAGAGAGTTTATACTACCAGTAGCAAATGGTCTTTATATTCCATTAAATCCACAATCGTCAATAGAAATATTACTTGCAAAAGAACACTCCGAAGCCTTATTATCTAAGCCTGTTACAATCTGTACTATTAATAACAGGGAATACTACATTATGCCAGACGGAAGGCTATCTCCTACCCAACGAGCCTATTTTTTTGATTCTGGCTTACAATTACCATTAAAGAAAAGCTATTTAACATCCTCCTTTGGAATGAGGGTAAGCCCTATAAGTGGAAGATGGTTAATGCACAAAGGAATTGATATGGCCGCTCCTTTAGGGACTCCAGTTTATGCCTGCAAAGGAGGTAAAGTAACAAGCACAGTTTCTATGGATAGAGTATATGGCAATTATATAATAATAGACCATGGAAAAGGAATGACAAGTTTATATGCACATTTAAGTTCTATAGAGGTATCAACAGGAAGCTTTGTAGCTTCGGGTCAAGAAATAGGTCTTGTAGGAAAAACAGGTATGGCAACAGGATACCATCTACATTTTGAAATTAGACTTAATGGAGAACCTCAAGACCCACAAAAATTATTAAAAGACCCTATAAAGTAAACTTTTATACTTTTATATTAATTTTTTTTCAAGAAAATAGCCTTTGTGCCGATATATTATATTGTCGGGTGTACAAATTTATCCCCTCCCACCCATTTGCACCCGATATGCCATTTTTCTTTGGCTTGGTCGGCGGCAATACCGCCGACCTCTTTTTTTTTATTCAATCATATTTCCAAAAGCACGGAAATCAGTTTTACAGTATACTCCCATAAAAAACAGCGAAAAGGAGACTGGCGGATTGAATCATAAGGATTACAAAAACACTCTGTTCGTGCTGCCTGAGTAAGCGGCAAACGTAAATAATTACAATCACACACATTCGTAGCAAAGCGTGCGAATGTGGC
>CAJOPO010000020.1 GCA_905236315.1 uncultured Treponema sp. | reverse complement strand
TCCTGTGTTTACAAAGGAGTTCTTTCACTGTTTGGATAAGGAAACTGGTTTTAGAGAGAATGTTCTCCGTGAACTTTCTTGGATAGAATCAATAGACCCTGGCTGTTTCTGCCGTATTCACCGCAATGTGCCAAACCGCATTGTTCCTTATGTATTATTAGCTCCAACTTATGGGGATATGGGCTTTTGTTGGGAACCATTTGACCGCTTTAATCGTATAACAAGTCGTGGTCGCATTATCATTCCTATGTATCCTCGTTCTTTAAGAGTTGCTTGTCTTACGGCTGTTGCAGACCTAAGATGGCAGGTTGCAAAGGAAAAGGCCTCTTTTGACTGGATGTCTGAAGGTCTCACAGGTCAATACTATCAATTTATTGAAGGTAAAAAACTAAAGGGAGATGTAAAACAGTTCTTTATAGAAGATTATATCTTATGGATGACAAAAGAAGCGAATGGTACACAAAAACTAGATAAAGAGGTTCGTGCCATTTTCTGGCGTTATCTTCCATTTCCTCAAGCGAGAAAAGATGACCTTAAGAAGCGTAGCCTTGTTTATCAGGAATTGTACCAAAGGGATATTAACCGCAGTATGAGTGATGGGTATTGATATTTCGTAATGTTATCATTTATATATCGTAAAAATATGATTATATAGGAAAATCTTAATCAAAACGGTGAGTAATAACTCACCGTTTCTTGTTTTTATGATTTTATATCAATTTTTTTAGTTCTTTATCAATTTTTTATTTGACAATATTAGAAAGCTGATTTATGATATAGATATAGAGCTAGGATAAATACTTGCTCATCTACAAATTATTGAGTTTCTAAAAAGAAACACTTTCTTATAATTTTATTAGGAGGAATTATAATGAAAAGAAGTATGAAATCTATAGCAGCCTTAATAGGTGCTACTGCTGTTTTATCGGCTGCACTTATTGGTTGTGGTGGAAACAAAGACAATAGCAGTGCTAGTGCTCCTGCAAAACCTGCTGCAAACAACAATAATGCATCCCCTGCTCAAGACGAAATTAAAGCAGACGCTATTTCTACAGTTGGACCAGCAGATGGTACTCCTCTTGAATTGTGGACATTCGTTGAACTTCATAGTCAGCACTATGCAGCTATGCTAGAATTGTGGAATAAGGAACATCCAGACAAGCAGATTCGCATAACATTTACTACATATCCTTATGGCGATATGCACAATAAACTTATGATGTCTAACCAAGCAGGTACAGGTGCTCCTGATATTTGTGATGTTGAAATTGGTGCTTTCCCAGGACAGATTTTGGGACAGGTTCAATTCGTAGAAATGAACAAATACATAGAGCCATATAAGAACAACGTTGTTAAGTCTCGCTTGGATATTTATGGCAAAGATGGTAAATACTACGGTATTCCTTTCCATGTAGGTGCAACTGTTATGTATTATAACGATGAGTTGCTCTCTAAATATGGTATTGATTACAAAACAATCAAAACATGGGATGACTTTGAACAGGCTGGTCTAAAGTTGAAAGAGGCTTCAAATGGCTCTGTAATGATGACTGGTTGTGATACAGGTGGAACAGACTGGTTATGGCTTTCTATGGCAGAAAACAGACAAGACTGGACAGATGCTAGTGGACATGCAGACATTCGTATCAATGGTGTTTCTGATATGATTAAAATGCAGCAGAGATGGATACAAGAAGGCATTGCTTCTCCTACTCCAGGTGGACAGATTGATACAGAAGCAGGTTTTGCAACTGTTGGTGACCAGAAGATTGCAGCTTTCCCAAAAGCATTGTGGTATATGAGCCGTTTCTTAAACTATATGCCTGAACAGACTGGTAAGTGGGCAATCGCAGCATGTCCTGTATACAAAGTAGGTCAGCCACGTTCTGTTGGTATTGGTGGAACAGGTACAGTTGTTTCTTTACAGTCAAAACATCAAGAACTTGCAGCAGAATTTGTAGTATTTGCAAAACTTTCTCTTGAAGGTGAAAAACGTATTTGGGAAGTTCTTGGATTTGACCCAGTAAATACATCTTTGTGGCAGGATAAGAGCATTACTCATGACCCAAACAACAAGTATGTAGCTTTCTTCCGCACAAATCCATTTGACGTTCTTAACGAAGTTAAAGATGAAATTATGGGTATTAAAGCTGTGCCTATTAGCGCAACAATCAATGAACAGATTAACCTTAACGTTCTTAACAACTGTTTTGAACAGGGTGCTGATGTTGACAGCGAACTAGAAGCTGCTCAGCAGGAAATTGATATTGAGCAATAGACTTCCGATTGTAGATTATATGCTACATTAAAAGTATAGTGACCTGGAAGTTTTTATATAATCTTTCAGGTCATTATTTTAAATGTTCAGTTTTATGCCGCCCCTAACCGGTATGTATACCCTTGCGGGGAACCATTTGAGGTATGATAATGAGAAAAGAAAATAGTATAGTAAAGTTCTTTTATTCGTGGAAGGTTGCCCCGTATGTATTTATCCTTCCTTATGTTCTTTCATTCTTTATTTTCTGGGTTTACCCTTTTGGAAGCGCAATCGTTATGAGTTTTCAAAAGATTTTACCTGGTGAGATTCAATGGGTAGGAATTACTAATTATACAAAGCTATTAAAAGATAAAACATTCTTTATCGCAGTGCAGAATAGCTTTTTGTATATGTTTATAACATGTGCGCTTCTTATTCCGTTCCCTATGTTGTTTGCAACAATTATGAACAGCAATTTCTTAAAGGCAAAAACAGCTTTTAAGGCTA
>CAJOPO010000019.1 GCA_905236315.1 uncultured Treponema sp. | reverse complement strand
CAGCAGCAGAAGAGTTCTCTGTTTTTTCTATCTTTCCCACTATATGAGTTATACACACAGAAGGTCGTGAAGTGGGATTCACTACCATAAATGGCTTCTGTCTTATAACAGCAGTCTGTACAACAGGGTCTTCGTATACAAAACCTATATAATCAACTTTGTAATTTAAGAACTGCCCTACTATAGTAATTATTCTCTCTGAAATACGTTTTCCTTCGTCAGCAGAATGAACTCTATTTACTAAAAGACTAATTTTTAGCTCTTTATCCATAAATTCCGTTGAAATAATCTTAATAATTCCGTAGGCATCAGTTATTGCAGTTGGTTCAGGAGTTGTAACAACATAAATTTCATCTGCCGCAGCAACAAATTGCAATACATTATTTGCAATGCCAGCTCCTGTATCTATAATAATTATATCTGCATTGGATAATGTTAAAAATTCTTTTGAAAAATTATCTAGTTCTTCTTTTGAAAGATTTGCAATTTTTGAAAAACCATTAGCACCTGCAATAAACTTAATGCCAAATTCTGTATCAAGTACAATTTCGCTCATTTTCTTTTGATTATTAATTACTTGCATTAAATTATATCTAGGAACTATATTTAATAGAACATTTACATTCGCCATTCCCATATCGCCATCAATTAAGATAACTCTCTTTCCTAATTGAGCATAAGCAATAGCCATATTAACAGCAATATTAGTTTTTCCAACACCACCTTTTCCACTAGTTATTGTTATAATCTTAGTCTTATGTCCTCTATCGTTTCCCATTAAAGCACGTAATTCGTTTGCCTGTTCTTCCATTCCCATAATAAATGCCTACTCTTCCTCTTTACCAAATTTATTTATTAAAGCATCTGTATCAATCTGAATATCATCCATAGATTTTAAGAAAATAAGTGGATGTGGTCTTTTTAACGAATGGAGCACTTGTTGTCCATCCGTAATCCAAGAGATGCACTTCTTTTTTTGATGTAACACACTAAGTACATTACCATAAGTTGAAGTTTCATCACATTTTGTGATAATAATGCTTCTAAAATCGAAAATCTCATAATTGTGAATAATATTTTCTAAATCACGAGCCTTTGTACTAGCAGCAACTGCTAAATAAATATCAGGCTTCATATTATCCACATCTAAAATACTATGTAACTTTGCAATATTTTCTAAATCTTTTGGGCTGTAACCACTAGTATCGATAAAAATATAATCAGCTTTTGTCTTATAACTATTAAACAAATCCTGTAGGTCTGTAGAATTTTCTACTTTATCTACTTTAACATCCATTAATTCACCCCAGTGAGTTAATTGTTCTACAGCCGCTACACGCATATTATCTATTGTAATCATTTTAATTTCTGGATTTTTGGGAGTGCGTGTTTTTTTACTATCATCTTCAGAATTAATTTCAGAAGACGCTTTTGACTTAGCTTCCATTTTTATTTTCGCAGCCATTTTTGCTACTGTAGTAGTTTTTCCAACTCCTGTAGGACCTACAATAATAATAACATGAGCTTGCTTGTTCTTATGCCCAAACTTAGGAGCTATAGCAATACTTTCGCCTATCCATTCCGCAACTTTTTGCTGTACAAAATCAAAATCTTCTAGCTGTTCTATTGTAAGTTCATTACGAATTTTTGCATTAATTTCATTTATAAAGGAAGCACTAAATTCATTCTTTTCTAATATTTTATCTATTTTTTTTATACTAGGATGTTCTTCTTCTTTTTTAGAGGTAGTAACTTCACTCAAAACATCAATTTTTGCTTCTACCTTTTCTATTGCCTTAGATAATTGTGCAATTTGCTTTATACTATCTACAGAAGAATTTCCTATTAAATTTTTTATCATTTCATCACGTTTAGAAGCAAATGAATCAGGAACAACTTGCTGCTGAGAAAGCATTTTTTTCATTCCATTAACATTTACATTCATAGAGTTTGGAGTATAAAAACTATTATTATAAATATTATTTCCCGGTATACTAGGGTCATACCTTTCATCTACTATATATTTTGCCTTTACAATCTCACGCTGACCCAAACCAAAGATTCCACCTTTCAATGTAGTTTCATAATTAAGTATCTGATAATTCTGCCCATATTTGTCATGTAAACGCTGTCTACATTCATCAAGAGTGCGCCCCTCAATTTCAAATTGCCTTGAACTATTTTTTTCACTGTACATCAATATCCCCTATCGTCTTTACTTTTATACTTCCACCCGCTGCCATAACTTCACTAATAGAAATAACAATTAATCCCGGCATTTCTCGTTCTGTAGATGACTTTACTAATTGTCTTATTTCATCCTGACATAATATTATTGGAAGATAATGTTTTTCTGATGCTGCCTTATATGCACCACCTATTGCTTCTATATATTTTCTTCCGTCAACAGGGTCAAAAGCAACATAAGGCTTTTGTCCTGCAATTTGCACTCTATGTTCTAGTATTTTAGCTGTTAAAGATTGTGAAATTGTCAAAACAGATAACTCTTTATTTTCATCTGTATATTGAAGACATATTTGTGCTCCTAACTTTTGCCTAACTTTCTCTGTTAATATATATGGGTCTTTTGTGATAGGTGCAAAATTAGCAAGTGTTTCAAGGATTTCCACCATATTACGAATACTAACTTGTTCTTCAAGCAAGTTCTTTAATACAGCCTCTATCTCTCCATAAGTAAATTTTCTTATTCCTTCTCCATTTAAGACTTCATCAACAACAACAGGATTTGTTTCTTTTATCTTATCAACAATAGACTTTACATCCTGCCTACTTAAAATATCAGACGCATGGCGACGAATAATTTCTGTTAAGTGTGTAGCAATAATTGTTGGAGGGTCAATAACCGCATACCCTAAATGCTCTGCTTCTGTACGTTTTGACTCTGGAACCCATATTGCTTCCATACCAAAGGCAGGATCATAAGTGCGTTCTCCAGATATTTGTCGTGAATTATCAATACCGCCAGTATTTAAGCACATATAGTAGCCAAGTTTTAGCTTACTTTTTCCAACTTCTACACCACGTATTTTAAATGAATATTCTTCTGGATCTATGCTAATACTATCTCGTATACGTATAGGAGGCACAACCAAGCCCAAATCAAGAGCTTCTTCTCTTCGTATTCTAGTAACTCTTTCAAGCAATTCAGCTCCTTTCTCTTCATCAACTAAAGGAACTAACGCATAACCTAAATCCAAAGACAGCGTATCTATGGTAGGAACTGGAGAAAGTTCTTCTGGAGAAGAACCTGATTGTCGTTTTGTATTTGCAGACGTTGCTTCAAGCTTTGCTTTTTCAGCTTCTTTCTTCTGCATATTTTGCATACGAATTCCAATATAAACAAAAAGTGCTGCAATAGGAACAAGTACAAAAGTAGAGTGGTTATGAAAAGCTGCAGCCATTGCAAGTAACGAAACACCAACAATAACATAAATAGTTCCGTCCACAGAAAAGTTTCGCTTAAGCTGTTCACCAATAATTTCTTCTGCACTACTACCTGTAACAAGAATACCAGTTGCAAATGATAGCATAAGTGATGGAAGTTGAGATAGAAGTCCATCACCTATAGTTAACTTTACATAACTATTAAAGGCATCCCCCATACTCATTCTACCAAATACTACACCAGTTATAATTCCACCTATTAAGTTTACAGCAGTAATAAAAATGCCCGCTTTTACATTTCCACTAACAAACTTAGATGAACCGTCCATTGCAGAGAAAAAATCTATCTCTCTTCTTATTTGCTCTTTTCTTTTTGTAGCTTCCTCTTCAGTGATTGCCCCTGAATTAAGTTCATTTTGAATATCAAACATTTTGCTATTCATGCTGTCTAATGTAAAGCGAGCACTAACTTCTGATACTCTACCAGCACCCTTTGTAACAACAACAACTTGAACAACAATTAAAATTATAAATATTATAAAACCAACAACAAGATTATTACCTGTAACAATGTTAGCGAATGATTTTACCATTTCGCTTTGCCCAGCCATAAGAGTCATTGTATTGCTAGAATTTTGTGTCAAAATTAATCTCGTAGAAGATATATTTATAGCCAATCCAAATAATGTTACTAATAATATAACTCTAGGAAAAGAAGAAAAATCAGATGCTCTTTTTGTATAAATTACAGTAAGTAATATGATGAGCGATATTGCTAAGTTTGCTACCATTGCTAAATCTATAATTGTTTTTGGTAATGGTATAAACATCATGAGCACTGTTACAACAACAGCAACAGCGATACTATTGCTCTGTATCACAGAAATAAAACTTTTTAAACTATTATTATTCGCTTTCACCTGTTCTGGCATAAATTCCCACCTTAGTATATAATAAGCATTTTTTTCTAATTGTGCAAGGCAGTAAAGCATTGGTACATATAAATCTAAAGTTTTTCATACTAGTTTCGCTGCCTATTCATATATCCTATCTGAGCGTAAACTGTTGCTATAGCTCGTAAATATGTAACAGGAATTATATCGCCAACTTCTGTATCTGCGTACAGACCTCTAGCAAGCGGTCTGTTCTCTACTATAGGAACATCATTTTCTTTTGCAATGCGCTTTATATTCTGCGCTGTTAAATCTTGTCCTTTCGCAGTAACCTCTGGTGCATCACTTACTTTTCTTTTCCACTGCAAAGCAACAGCAAAATGCGTAGGGTTTGTAATAACTACATCAGCTTCTTTTACTGCCTTAGGAATATTTTGAGAAAGCATCTCTCTTTGGGCAGAATCCAAATGAGCCTTTACCTCTGGGTCTCCTTCCATGCTTTTAAACTCTTCTTTTACCTCTTGCTTTGTCATTTTCATCTGCTCTCTAAATTGTCTTCTTTGTACAATATAATCAGCAATAGCTGCTATAAAAAGTACAATTCCAGACATAAGCAAAAGGCGAACTGCCATAGAAGCAAAATGTTTTAATGCTAATTGCAGACCACCAACATGAAGAGTCTTAAAAATAATCGGTAAATCAGAACTAATTGTTACAAATGCAATAATTGCTATAAAAAAAACCTTTAATATGGACTTAATTATATTAAAGACACCTTCAAAAGAAAAAATTGTCCTCTTCAAATACTGCCCAAAATGTGGCAATATTTTATTAAATTTTGGTTCGATAGTCTTTGTAGTAAAAATAAATCCTCTATTTTGTATTAAGTTAGCAGAAACACCAGCTATAAGCCCTACAAATGCAAAGGGCATTACTAAAAATAAAAAATATCTAGCTACGGCATAAGCAAATTTACCATCAACAATGTTATCCTCTGTAGATGCTTTAAAAAAGAATATGCACATTTCTTCTAAATTTCGTTCAACCCATGGTGCTAAAAAAATAAGAAGTACAGATGTAATAAGAAAAACTATTACACCATTTAATTCCTGACTTTTTGGAATTTGACCTTCTTCGCGAGCTTTCCTAAGTTTATATTCTGAAGGTTCTTCTGTTTTACCTTCATCTTCTGCGGCAAACCACTGTAAGTCTATTTGACTCAAGGCACATTTCCTCCGCTTAGAGTCTTAAATAAGTTTTCTAATTGTCTAAAACCAACTTCAAAGTTTTCCATAAATAAGTCGCAAAAATAAGGAAGTAAAGCTGTTATTATAAAGAAAGAAGTTAATATCAATATAGGAAATCCCTCTGATAGCAAATTCATCTGTGGAGCAGCTTTAGAAAGTATACCCATAGTAACATTTATTAAAAACAAGGTACCCATAAGAGGTAAAGCTATTATTAAGGCATCTTTAAATAAAGAAGTAAGAGCAGAAAGCATAAATAGCATTAAATTTTCAGTATTATTTACAATAGAAAAAGCATTTAAAGACCTAAAACTAGCACTAAGAGCATCTACAAATATTATCTGAAAAGAATTTGTTTGTAAAAAAATCAACATAGCTGTTAGGTTTAAATATTGACCCATAAGGGGATTTTCAACCTGACTTAAAGAATCGTACACCTCGCTAGCGGCAAAGCCCATCTGAAAAGCAAAAAATTGACCTGCTGTACTAAATGCTGCAAAAATTATCGAAATATAAAATCCTATAATAATTCCTATTAAAGTCTCTCCGATAAGTAAAAATATGTAATCTGCATTAAAATTACCTGTCGTTGTAATAAAATCTTTATAAGCTGCATAAGCACCATCCTCTAAAGAGATTTTAGGAAAAATCATATATGCCATATAACCTGCTATGGCTACTTTTGCTATGCGAGATATATTTTTTGAAGAAAATAGAGGCAACGTCATTATTAAAGCAAAAGAACGAACTGCCACTAATAAAAAAACAGGTGCTGATGCTACTACAGATTCAAGCATAGGCTTTTATTAGGAAATCTTAGAAATCATATTAAATAATTCAGTAGCGTAACTTTGCATTGAACTTATCATCCAACTTCCCATCAATGCCAGCATAAGTAATATTGCAAGCAATTTTGGTAAAAAAGTAAGAGTCTGTTCTTGTATAGACGTTGTTGCCTGAAAAATTGCTACTATTAAACCTATAATTAATGCAGCCCCCAATATAGGAATACAAAGTTTAAAAACTTGAAGAATTCCCTGCTGAAGCATAAAAACCATATCAGAAAAGCCCATTTTTCCCCCTTTCTTATATATCATCTATTTACTAGCGTTTTTTACTTAATAAAGTCCTTCATGTTTATCATTACACCTTGAAATAGCTGATTTGTTAGAAGTCCCCAGCCATCAACTAAGACAAATAACATAAGCTTAAAAGGCATAGAGATTTGTACAGGTGGTAACATCATCATGCCCATACTCATTAATATACTTGCTACAACCATATCTATTACTATAAACGGCATATAGAGCATAACACCTATTTTAAAAGCTATAGTCAACTCATGCAAAATATAAGCAGGTATTAAAATATAAGTAGGAACATCAGCCAATGAATTAGGTCTATCAAGATTAGCCATAGCCATGAATTTCCCTATATAACTTGTATCATTTTGCATCTGAGCCCCCATAAAGACTCTTATAGGAACTTCTGCTTTTTCATAAGCTTGCTCTAATGTAATTTCATTTTGTGTTAAAGGACGAAAAGAATCTTCATATATTTTATGAAACGTAGGCCACATACAAAACAAAGTCATAAAAAGTGCTATTCCATTTAATACAGCAGTTGGAGGCACTTGCTGTAAAGAAAGTGCTCTTTTTATAAAATCTAATACAATGCTAAATCTTAAAAAACAGGTAGTAAGTATTATAAGACTTGGAGCTAGTGTTAATAAAGATAACAGTAATAACAGTTGAACACTAAATGCAACTTCTGAACCAGTTTTAGGAGATGTAGCACTAAATGTTATATTTGGAAAATCTATTCCTGTAATATTCTCAGACATTTCTGTATTTCCACGTGTAGAGCCTTCTGGAAAACTAGAAGATTGTGCTAAAACACTAGAAAAACAAAAAAATAGCATTGAAATAATAATTAATAGTTTTTTTGTATATATTCTCATATATTTATTCCTCGTTATTATTTAAGCGTTCTTTTTGGTTCTTTAAGGAAGTTAAAATTCGTTCAGAAGATTCATTATTAAAGGCATTTAAAGGAGCCGAACTATCTTTCTTTCGAGGCATAAATAAATCAAGAATATCTGCAAAATTGCGAGGTTTAGAAGCAGTTGCCTTCTTATCTGAATAAAGATTCATTGCATCTATTAATTCTTTATCATTTATTTCACTAATTAAATTTATATTATTATCTGAAACACCTAAAATATAGGCATGGTCTATGAGGCTAATAATTTGTACAGATTTATTATTTCCTATTGGTAGATAGGATATCCTGCGAAGGAATTGGTCATCTTCAGAAGGTACAATGCCATTATTTTTTAATAATCTAAATATTAAGTAAATAACAGCAACTACTAATGCCAATACTAAAACCATTCTTATAAAAATCCATATACCATTAGAAGAACGGTTTGCATTTTCCATGCCAAAACTTTGTGGTTCTGTAACTGTTATTGGTATTAAAGATTCATCAAATTCCATAGAATCTTCACTTTGAGATGCGTCAGTTTGTTGTGCTATTAATAAAGAGTTTACACAACAAAAAACAGTAAAAATCAATATAAAAAACTTTTTTGAGTTAATTTTATTTTCCCCCACCCATATTACACAAGTAGTAGCCTCCCCAAGCTACTACTTGCAGATATTTTTACATACTAGTTACATGCTCAAGTGCAGGAAGAATCTCTGTTACACGAACACCAAAGTTTTCATCTATAACAACAACTTCTCCCTTAGCTATAGGTTTATGATTTACCAAAATATCAACAGGCTCACCAGCAAGTTTATCCAATTCGATAATAGTACCTTCACCCATACCTAAAATATCTTTGATTGTCTTTTTGGTTCGACCTAATTCTACGGTCATCTCCATAAAGACATCCATAATCAAACTGATATTGCCCTGCTCTGCCGTAGCTCCAGCCTGTTGTAAACTGGGGAACTGCAAAGATTGAACGTTAGGGGTATT
>CAJOPO010000018.1 GCA_905236315.1 uncultured Treponema sp. | reverse complement strand
GTTGTAAGTCGCTATAATAGCGCGACTTACAACATCGCATTTTCAAAGTTGCCTCTAAAAACTGAAGTTTTTAGAGGCTCCCTTTAAAAGTATTTCTGAACTTTTGGAATAGTTTCATTAGTATTATTAGATAATAGGAGGTTGCTTGTGAAATATTATGAAGTCTGTGCAAAATGCGGACACGTTGGCAAAGGAAAATACTATCCTGGCAAGATATATATTCTTGCAGAAGACGGTAAGCAAGCAGCTGAAAAAGCTAGAAACTTTCCACGTGTAAAGCATGATAAAAAAGACGCAATCATCTCTGTAAAAGAAATATCAGAACAAGAATATCTTTTAGGTAAGCAAGCGGTTAATGAAGACCCCTTTTGGTCTTGCACAAATAAACAGCAGCAAAATGAATTATGCCCAGATATTGCAGAGAAAGTATTTATGGAATCTTCTTATAAAACAGAAAGTATAAAGCGGCCAAAAAGACATTCACTCCGTAAAATATATAATTACACAGACCCCTTGTATGAAGAGTATATAAACTATAGCGGAAATATTCGTATGCAAGAGGAAAGCATATAAGCGTTTTATGTATATTCCGCCTAATTATAATAAAAAGAATTTTTTCTCTGATGTCTTTATAGGGATTATAATAGCGTTAGTGTCTATTCCCATAAGTATGGGCTACTCGCTTGTTGCAGGTCTTCCTGCAGTGTATGGCTTATACGGCTCCTTGCTCCCCATAGCACTCTTTGGCTTACTTAGCTCATCTCCGCGCTTTGTCTTTGGGGTGGATGCAGCCCCTGCTGCCCTAGCTTGTGGCATTATAGTTTCTTTTGAAATACAAAAAGAAAGTGTGCAAGCCATACAGATACTGCCTCTTATTACGCTTTTAGTTTCTTTATGGCTCTTTGTTTTTTACATTTTTAGAGCAGACCGCTTACTAAAATTTATATCGCAATCGGTAATGGGTGGCTTTATTACAGGGATTGGAACAACTATTATATGTATGCAAGTACCAAAACTTTTTGGGGGCAGCGCAGGAACAGGTGAGTTCATAGAGCTGGTAGTGCATATCGCAAAAGAAGCTAACACTGTTTTTAATGTTCCCTCTCTTGTTTTGGGACTAAGCACTATAATCATAATATTACTATGTAAGCATTTTATTCCAAAACTTCCTTCTCAGCCCCTCCTTATGTTTATGGGAGCCGCATTAACGTATTTTTTTAATATAGATAAATATGGCATACAAACATTGCCTAGCGTACAAAGGGGGCTTCCACCTTTTGCGTTTCCAAATATTGCCTTGCAAGCGGGCTTTCTTAAGGAGTTGGTTCTGCCTTGTGCAAGTATTGCCGTTGTAATATTAGCAGAAACACTGCTTGCTTCTAGCAATCTTGCACTAAAAAATAAGGAAACCCTAAATACAAGGAGAGAAATACTCTCTTATGCAGTTGGCAACCTAGCCGCGTCTCTTAGTGGCTGCTGCCCTGTAAATGGCTCTGTTTCCCGCTCTAGCATAGCAAATCAATTTGGCGTAAAATCGCAAGTTATGTCTTTAGTGGCGGCTCTTACAATGGGGCTAATACTTCTTTTTGGAACAGGCTTTATTCAATATTTACCCATTCCCGTTCTTACAGGCATTGTGATTTCTGCATTGATAGGTACACTAGAGTTTTCTTTAGCGCATAAACTAAGAAAACTTGATAAGGCTGAGTTCATTATATTTTTTGCGGCTTTCTTTGCGGTATTGCTTTTAGGTACAATATATGGGGTAATAGTGGGCGTTTTGCTTTCTGCGGTAACCTTTATTCTAAGGCAATCACGCCCTGTAACTGATTTCTTAGGGGTGGTGCAAGGGCAGAAAGGCTATTATTCGCTTACTCGTACAGGAACGGCTGCAGTTCCCATAAAAAACACAATTATCTATCGTTTTAGCGCACCGCTCTTTTATGCAAACATAATACAGTTTTGTAATGATGTAGAAAAAGCTTTGCAAAGCGATACAAAGATATTTGTTATAGACGCAAGTGGCATAAATAGTATTGACGCTACAGCCTGCGAACGTCTTGTTATGCTATATAAATCTTTTAAGGAAAAGGGAATAAAACTGTACATAGCAGGGCATGTAAGTGCTTTAAATGACCAAATGAGAGCCTTTGGAGCAGAGTTATTAATTCAAGAACACGTAGTGCGTCCTCGCATAGCTTATGCCCTAGATGCAGCAGGCTTGCCACATCCTTATCCTGCTGATGAAAGCAAGAAAGTAAAAGATGCTCCCTTTAGTGCCCAAATGGAAGAATTTGAATGGGCTTATGGTAGTGAAGCTCCCCATATTCTTGAAAATATGGCACAAAAGGCAATGGAGCAAATATCTACGCAGGGGCTATCGTTTACAGAAGACGCTCTTCATAATTTAGTAAAAGAACAGACGAAAGACTTTTGGAATGAAGCGGTAGAAGATGAGTTTCTTGATTTATTAGATATGAAGATACATGAATTGAGGGTGCAATCCGTAGCGAAAGACTTTAAGGCTAATGTTAATATTGAAAATATAATAAACCATCGTCATTTGCTTTTGGAAGAAGCAATGCTAGATAAGAATGAGGATATTATAAAGAAAGTCATTCAGCATAGGCTGCGCCGTGATGAATTACTAAAGAAACATCACTACAAAGCATGGCAGTTATTGCAATTAGAACATGAGCGTTATTTTGAAATCATTGCAATGGAAAACCCACAACTTGCCAAACGCCTTGCAGAGATAATTTCTGATAATGAATTAGATAAGGGAGCCTCTAAAAACTTCAGTTTTTAGAGGCAACTTTGAAAATGCGATGTTGTAAGTCGCGCTATTATAGCGACTTGCAACT
>CAJOPO010000017.1 GCA_905236315.1 uncultured Treponema sp. | reverse complement strand
CGAGTTGTAAGTCGCTATAATAGCGCGACTTACAACATCGCATTTTCAAAGTTGCCTCTAAAAACTGAAGTTTTTAGAGACTCCCTAATTATAATAACACATTTTCCCAAAAATTTCAAGTATTAAAGAACGCTATACAGGAAAAGGAGTAAACTAATGCTCCTTGTTTTTTATGTGAGCACCGTTAGGTGCGAACAAATCCGTTTGTTCCTCTCCTTAGGTTATACCAGGGAAAAACAGATTTACATAACTTAATAAAATTTACCATTTTCAAATATCAAACTCTATGATATAATATTTTATAATACAAAGAGGCGGGGATTTTAGGAGTTTATATGAAAAAGTATATATGGAGTTTTTTGCTATCTATCTGCTTGGTATTTAACGTTTTTGCTGTAGATGTAAGCAAGGAAGAACTTCAAAATTCTGGAACAGCAGATTCTATTGTATTTGAAAATTATAGTGGTCCCCATGCTGTTATAGAAAGTGCCAACGCTATTACAGGCATAGGAATAGATTTGGGAACGATTGTGGCTCAAGATGTTAATTCTTCTGTCATCGCTCGCCCAGAAGGTAAGTATACATTAATCCATATTGTAGACACAGAAAATACAGAAGGTCTTGATGCTGATATCCTTGTATTAAATGCAAATGCAGGGGTTGACCATATTCGCAATTTAAGGCGCATCATAAGCGGTTACTTGCAAGCCGCTTATGGCTATGATGTAAGCGATGCAGAAACCATTTCTGTGTTTGTAACTGTATATAATGCCGTATACCGAAATCAAATAGATGTATTTTCGCAAAAATATAAAACTCAAGTTTTAGATAACCTAACACAAGAGAGTGTGGGGCTTTCTCTAAATTGGGAAGAATGGGCTGGTAACACACAGATTGTAATACCTCTTGCAGGAGAGGCTTCTTCTGTAGAAACCTCTGTTATAAGTGATGAGCAAGTTATAGAAGCACTAAAAAAAGAAGATGATAAGGGAACTGAAGTTCGCGAAAAGATGGCAGAAATAAAAGAACGAGAGTCAAAAGACGCAGCGGCAAAGGCTAATTCTGCACAAAAAGATGCTTCTGAGCATAAAGCAAGTGCTAAAAATGCCCCCGATAAAGAGCAAGCGACTAAAGAAAAACAGCAGGCAGAACAATCTGGTAAGGTCGCTGCAGAGCAGCAACAGATTGCAGACCGCAAAAAAGCAGAAGCGCACAATGAACGCCAAAGCATTGAACACGATAAAGAAAATATAACTCCTACATCTACAGAAAAAAATGATGACTATGTTACAGTTTTAGTAGGTCCAAATAATGGAGGACTTTTTAGCCTTGTTGTTATAGATAATGCAACAGGCATTATAATAAAAACTTCTCCCATAAAGCAGATACGTAGCAAAGGCTTATTTTCTATTTCTAATGTAAACATTATTCAAGAAGATGGTTCTACAGTAAACTTTCCTCTATTATATGTGGCTGTTTGCGGGGCAAACTCAGGTAAATCTGCTATAAAATTATGCCTTATAGACCCAGACCAACTAGAGATTTGTAAAGAAACGGAAGAGGCTCTAGCGGACGGCACACAGGTATTGCAATATAATAATGATTTTTATGTGGTTATTCAGTCTGCTTCTAATTCTTACTTAGCGTTATATGACCAAAATCTTGAATTAAAGGCAAAAAGTGAACTTGCAGTAAAGGCATCAACTCCTTTAAATATAACTTCAAAGGGGCTTTTAGTTACAGACACTAAAGGTAATCCTCGTTTGCTTAATATAAATAGTTTACAAACTATTTGGTGATATAAAATGTATGCTATAGTTTAGCCTTAGAAATGTGTTCGGAGTGGTTAGCTTATATCATTCCGAACATTATGGGCATATTGTTTGGGTAAAAATTATTTAAATTAATTGTAGAATATCATCTAAATTATTACTTAGTTGCATTAAAATTTCCTTTTTTATTTGCTTTCTCACCTGTTCTTTCTTTTTATGTTCTGTTTTTGTTTCCTCTGCTTGTTCGTTTTCCTCTTTTACAGCTGGCGCAGTGAATAGTTCTATTACAGGCACATTTAATGCATCCGCAATGCGCTCTATGGTAGAAAGTTTGGGTATGTTTTTATATGTTTCCATTAGTCCAATGTAGCTAGCGGACGTTCCACAAAATATAGATAGTCTAAGCTGAGTAATGCCCTTTTCTTGTCTAATTCTTCTGATATTATCTATAACCGTTCTTTCTAATGGTGTTGGCTCATTTTCCATACTACTAATTTTGATATGTTTTGTTTACTTATAACTTGTCTTTTTAGTAGTCTTATAGTATATTAGTTTTGATATGTTATTTTCTTCTATTACATTTTTGGTGTTTTTTCTGCCTTGCACATTAGTGTTTTACTACGCACTACCAAATAGAATTTATAAGAATTGTGTTTTGCTTTTTGCCTCATTGCTCTTTTACGCTTGGGGAGAGCCAAAATTCATCTTTCTTATGATAGCGTCTATAGTTTTTAACTATAACATAGGATTAAGGCTGGGAGAGAAAGAAAACGCAAATAGAAAGCTCTTGCTTGCTCTCGGAATATTTATAAATATTGGCATTTTGTTTATATTTAAATACTTAGGCTTTAGCTGTGGCATTATTAACCGCATTTTAAATTCCCTGCATATAAAAGCTTTAAATGACATAAATCTTATTATGCCGATAGGCATTTCTTTTTATACTTTCCAAGAGATTTCCTACCTTGTTGACGTATACAGAAAAAGCGAACTATCACAAAAGAACCTCTTGAACCTTGCCCTTTATATAACCTTTTTTCCTCAGCTGATAGCAGGTCCTATAGTGCGCTACCACGACATAAACGAGCAGATTGAAAACAGAGGTGAAAATCTTAGTCTTTTTGCACAAGGGGCGGAGCGTTTTATTGTAGGGCTTAGCAAAAAGGTTTTACTTGCAAATTCCTTTGCCCTTGTCTGTGACAGAATATATGGGGCTGACTTTTTTACTTATGGTAGCTATGCCGCATGGATAGCGGCTTTTGCTTATACTTTGCAGATTTATTATGACTTTTCAGGCTATTCAGACATGGCTATAGGGCTTGCTAGAATGTTCGGCTTTAATCTGCAAGAAAACTTTAACTATCCCTATGCAGCTTCTTCTATTACTGACTTTTGGAAAAGGTGGCACATCTCCCTTACGAATTTCTTTAGGGACTACCTTTATATTCCGCTAGGTGGTAATCGCAAAGGCAAAGTGCGAACTATCCTAAACCGATATATAGTTTTCTTTATTACAGGCTTGTGGCATGGAGCGGCGTTTAATTTTATCATCTGGGGGTTGCTACACGGAACTCTTATGACAATAGAACGCTTATTCAATAATAAAAAAGAAAGAAAGGCGATAATGCCCCTTGCTGTTTTACATAGGATAATAACGCTGATTTTTATACTATTTTTGTGGGTGCTATTTAGAAACGGAACTATACGAAGCGTGAAAATGGTATTAAAAATGTTCGGCATAAATTACAGTACACTTTGGGGAGATTTTCATCCCCTTGTGATAAACGAAATATTGCTTTTAAATATAGACACAAAGTTTTATATCCTTAGTGCAATAGGAATCCTTTTCTGCTTTCCATGGTGGCGTTCTTTAAAAAGATATTTTGCCTCAAAATTTATAGTAAAGCAGTCGTGCGAAAACATTGCGCTTGGCATAAAATACATTGCCTTAATCTGCCTTTTTATTTTGTGTTATGCAAATCTTGCAGACAATTCTTATAATCCCTTTATTTACTTTAGGTTTTAATTATGAAAAATAAAATTCAACTTATATTTATAATTCTTTGCTTTTTTGTACTTGTTATTCCTATTGTCTGCTTTAATAAAACTGGCACTGTTTCAAAAAAAGAAAATCGTGCCCTTGCACTAAGACCTTATCTCATAAAAGATAACAGAATAAATAAGAACATTTTTTCTGAATACGATACTTATTTTACAGACAGATTTGGTGGCAGGCAAAACCTAATTTCTTTAAATCATGAATTAAATACAATACTTCATTCTAGCTCTGTACTTGTGAATGATAAAGCATTAAGCGGTAAAAACGGCTGGTACTTCTATATCTATAAAGGCGATGGGGATAATCTATCTGATTTTAATAAAACAAATCTGCTAAATGAAGAGCAATTACAAAGTTTTAAGCAAAACGTTGTAAACACACTTACTTGGTGTAAGGATAATAATATCCCTGTGATATTTTTAATCTGCCCAAATAAACATGATATATATGCAGAAAACTATATTATCCCCCGACCAGAAGGAATAACGAGAGCTGACCAGATGATTCAGGTTTTTAAGGAAGCAGGAGCAAACTATGTATTCTCTCGTGATGCAATACTTAAGGAAAAAGCTAATTTTGATTATCCCTTGTATTACGAAACTGATACACATTGGAATCCTGTAGGTGCCTATATTGAATTTAAGGAATTAAAACAAGAAATACAAAAGATTTTTTCTAATGTAAACTTTCCTGAGATTGAATATAGAACAGAAATTGGCTACAGTATGACTTCAGGAGATATTCTTCCAATGTTGCGCATTAGTCAAAGTCCTTCCACTTTGCCTGTGCTTTTACCTGCTACAAAACAAAATTCAGATTATTATACATACTTACAAAACGAAGACCGTAAAGGTGTTCATACAATAGGAGCGGATAAATCTCTTCCACGAGCTTTAATCTATAGAGATTCTTTTTTCAGTGCTCTGGAACCCTTTACGTCTCCTTTGTTTTCTGAAGCAGAGTATAGATGGAATCATTTTACTGATAATGATAAAGAGTATGTTTTGCAGTATAAGCCAGATTTGCTTATAATAGAATCAGTTGAACGTTCGTCTGTGAATATGGTTAATTGTAAATAAAAAAGTGATTGCATTAGAAAACTCATAAATTATATTTCACTGTTTACTTCTTACCTTGCCAGTTTTTTATTTAAAAAAAACTGGACAATATCAACAAAAGCCGTTATAATTTAAAATACTTAAGATGATTAATAATTTCATTAATCCTTACGGAGTTAAGCACATGGAAGATATTGAAGCAACACTTATAATAAATCCTCTTGAAGAAATTAATAAATTAAAGGCTCTTGCTTCTGAACCACGTGTTCAAATGTTAAATCTGATTCGTAAAAAAACGCTCAATATAAATGAAATTTCAGAAAGTTTAAAGCTGCCTCAATCCACAGTTGCTACTCATATATCTATATTAGAAGAAGCTGGCTTAATTTCTACGGAATCTGTAAAGGCAAAAAAAGGTAATCAAAAACTATGCCATCCTTCTTTTCATGAGCTTATAATACAGTTTCCTGATGTTCAAAGTATAGAGAAAAATTATGTTGATATAGAAATGCCCATAGGTATTTTTACAGATAGCCAAGTAACTGCGCCATGTGGACTTTGTTCTACAGAAAAAATAATTGGTCTACTAGATATTCCTGATTCCTTTTTAAATCCAGAGCGTATGAAAGCTGGACTTTTGTGGTGTGGCTCTGGTACTGTTGAATATAAGTTTCCTAATAATACTATGTATGGACAAAAGAATATTACAAAGTTAGAAATAAGCATGGAACTTTCTTCAGAAACGCCTGGTACTAACGTAAACTGGCCATCTGATATTACTATGTGGATTAATAAGACAGAAATAGGAACATGGGTAAGTCCTGGTGACTTTGGCGACCATAGGGGAAAGTATACACCTTCTTGGTGGAAGCTAGAAGGAAGCCAATATGGGCTTTTAAAACATTTTGCCGTTACTGATGAAGGTAGTTTTATAGATGGAATAAAGATATCTAATGTAACTCTTTCTGATTTACATATTCCAGAACATCATTCTATAAGAGTGCGTGTTGGTGTAAAGCCAGATGCAGAACACATGGGCGGAATGAATATTTTTGGAAAAGGATTCGGAAATTATGACCAAGGCATAATTTTGCGCACTTATTTTTAAGCTATAACATTTTAGCATCTGTAATGCACGGAAATTAGTTTTATACTGTACTCCCTAAAAACAGCGAAAAGGAGCATAGCGGATTACAAAAACACTCTGTTCGTGTTGCCTGAGTAAGCGGCAAACGTAAATAATTACAAACCACACACATTCGTAGCAAGCGTGCGAATGTGGCGTGTAGAGGGCTAGCCCT
>CAJOPO010000016.1 GCA_905236315.1 uncultured Treponema sp. | reverse complement strand
GCGTGTAGAGGGCTAGCCCTCGATTTTGTAATCGACAGATTCAATCCGCAGAGGCGACTGGAAGCTGTTTTTTTATATGTATATGTTAAAAACTCACTTTCCGTGTATTTGCAAAGTTTAATACATTGGTTAAAATGAATGTTGTTATTATGGAAGAGATTGCATTTATAAATAGAGAACTTAGCTGGATAGAATTTAATGCTCGTGTGCTTAATGAAGGCTGCCGTAAAGATTTACCCTTGTTTGAGCGTCTTAAGTTTTTAGGCATTGTAACTAGTAACTTTGACGAGTTTTTTCAAGTGCGTGTGGCTTCTATAAAGAGGCTTTTAAAACATAACCAAAGACTAAACGATATGTCAGGCTTGACACCCGCATCCTTACTTAAGAATATTTCAAATCGCTGCCATGAACTTATACAAATACAGCATACAGAACTTATGCAGCATATCTTTCCTGATTTACAAGAAGCGGGCTTTGAATATGTAGCTCCTGAAAATTATACTGAAGAAGAAAGGTCTTTTACAGAAAGTTTTTTTAGGCATGAAGTTTTTCCTCTCCTTACTCCCCTTCGTGCAATGGAGCAAGACTTTCCTGATATACAAGGAAATATTTTGCATATTGCATGTGCTTTGCAGGCTATGGAAGACATAGAAATAAAAGATACAGGGCTTCTTTTCCCAGAAGAGATGCAAGATACTATAGGCATTGTTCAATTACCTGTGTCTATAAGTCGCATTGTCTATCTTCCTTCTTCACCAACAAAACGATTTACCCTGCTAGATGATATTATCGCTCGCTATGCTTCCTTTCTTTTTTCTGGGTATAAAATAAAAGAAACTTTAGTATTCAAAATAAATCGCGATGCAGATATGGCTGTAGATGAAGAAAGCCTTAGTAACACAAATTATATACACTCTATGGAAGAAGTTCTTATAAAAAGACGCTCTTCTGTAGTTGTGCGTATGGTGTGTTCTACAAGTAGTGTAAAACTAGCAGACTTTATTTGTTCAAAGTTAAATTTAACTAGCGATGATGTTTATAAGCTAGACGGTGTAATAGACCCTTCTACTTTGCAAGATATAACGCAAGTGGAAAATGCACAAAACTTTCTCTTTGCCTCATGGAAACATTTTGCTTTGCCAGAGCCTTATTTTAATAAAGATGAAGGGAAAACTATATGGGAAACTTTACAAGAGAGAGATATTTTATTAAATGTTCCTTATCAGAGTTATGAGCCTGTAATTCGTTTTATACAAGAAGCTGCAAATGATGAAAAAGTGCTTTCTATAAAGATAACATTATATAGAACAGGTTCTGCAAATCCCATTATTAGCGCATTAAAAAAGGCTGCTCGTTCTGGAAAGATGGTAACTGCCATTGTAGAATTAAAAGCGCGTTTTGATGAAAAAAGGAATATATTGTTAGGGGAAGACTTAAAAAAAGCAGGTGTAACTGTTGTATATGGGGCTGCGCATTATAAGGTACACGCAAAGATTTGCCTTGTGGTTAGAAAAGAAAGCGAAGGCATGCGCCGCTATGTTCATTTGAGCACTGGTAATTATAATCCGAAGACGGCATTAAGCTACCAAGATTTTTCTTTAATCACAGCGAATAGTCAACTTACAAATGATGCCACTATGTTTTTTAATGTAGTTTCTGGCTATAGCGTGCTTTTTCCTTTACGAAAATTCTTTATGGCTCCAGTAACCTTAAAAGAGCGACTTTTAGAATTGATAGAAAGGGAAATAAAGCAGAGTACAAGAGAAAAGCCTGGTTTGATTGTTGCAAAAATGAATAGTCTTTGCCACCCAGAAGTAATTAATGCCTTATATAAAGCAAGTCAAGCAGGTGTGCATATTATGTTGAATGTTCGCGGTGTATGTGCTTTAGTTCCTGGTAAAAATGCTTTAAGTCAGAACATAAAGGTGATAAGCATAATAGACCGCTATCTTGAACATAGTCGTGTAATATATTTTTTTAACGGTGGTGAGGAAGAGCTTTATTTGAGCAGTGCTGACTGGATGGAACGAAACCTGGACCGCCGCATTGAACTTATGTTTCCTGTGTTAGATAAAAATGCTTTTGCTATTGTAAAGAAGGCTTTGTTTTTATATTTTGAAGATAACACTCATAGTTATAGTTTAACATCTAGTGGTAAGTGGATTAAAGTTCATTGTGATGATAAAGAGAAAATAAGAGTGCAGCAGGCTCTTTATACTTACTATAAGACTGCTTATGAAGCTTCTAAAACAGCACCAAAAGAGGAATTTCAAGTAAGGAGAGTGTTTTAACGTGCAATACACGGAAAATTGCGAGATTCAGTGAAAACACACGGATTTGTTCGCGACTAACGCCGCTCACATAAAAAGCAGGGCGTTAGCTCGGAGCAAATTTGCTCTTAAGCAAATCCGTTTGTTTTTTCTAATATCTGGGAGCCTCTAAAAACTTCAGTTTTTAGAGGCAACTTTGAAAATGCGATGTTGTAAGTCGCGCTATTATAGCGACTTACAACTCG
>CAJOPO010000015.1 GCA_905236315.1 uncultured Treponema sp. | reverse complement strand
AGGGGCAAATGGCAGAGGCTCAAAAAGTAGAGGAAAAGGAAAATCAGCAGAAGAATATTTCTGATAATTTATCAGATTATCAGTTAAATGAACTCGCTACTGAATATAACGGTATCGATAATTTATTAGATAAAGAAAGGGTTTTACGAGGTATTCTTGATACGAAATTTAATCCTGAAACTTCAATTAATACAACAGAATTAGAGAGTGATTACCTCCAAAACTTTAGTAATCTTCTCGATAGACAAAAGGAAATACAACGTATAATCGATACAGGAGATGTTGAAGCTGCTGACAAATTAATAAATCTAATTCATCAGGAAGCTGATAACAATAAAGAACATATTGAAGATTTAGACTGGGACATTTCTCATAATATAAATCGTAATAATGAACTTAATATTGATGAAAATCTCAGTGAAAAAGAAGCAGAGGAGCAAATTCGCAAGAAAATCATAGGTCAGGTCTTAGATGTATCACGAAAGGCTGTTGGGCTTAAATTTCAAGCTATTGCAGGATATACTGACCATTATGTTAATCATGAGTATGGCACTGAATTAAATTATGATGCTCGTGAGGCTGACGCACTTGCTACAGAGTATATTCAGGGTGTGAAATCCTTTTCAGAAGCCTTAAAAGTTCCCTTATCTAAAGTTGTAAAAACTATGAAAATCGACATTCAATATACTCCTATGATATTTGCTGTTGACCAAAATGGTAATATTTACCGAGATGAACATGGTAATCCTCAATATGCTCGCGGCAATGTTATTGTAAATTCTGATGGGACACGTGTCATAAATCTTTCTAATAAGGCAGACCGCAGCACACTTATTCACGAAATTGCTCACCCCTTCTTTGAGGAATTTAAGATTTTCCGTAACGAACTTAAAGGCGTTGCAAAGCATGATTTCAAAACTCTGCTTAAATCTTACGGCATTGAACACATTAATTTCGATAATATGTCTGAGCAAGATAGGCTTGACTGGAGAACTGCCTCTGAGAAATTTGCTACCGATATTGAACGATACTTCTTTGAGGGAGTAGCTCCTAATAAAAAACTCCTGCATGTGTTTAATATGTTCAAGCGTTGGCTCACAAATGTTTATGGTAATATTGAGGATATCACGTACACAGATGCTAATGGTGAAACTCATACCTACAAATTAAGGCCTGAAGTCAAGGAAGTTCTTAACCATATAATGCTCGGCGGTGAAGCTAAACAGGGATTATTGTCAAAAATTTCTGATAAATTGAACGATAAATTTGCAAAAACTAAGAAAGTTAAAGATGCCGAAGCTGATGTTGTCCAACCACGCTCTGATGAAAGTTATAATCAGTCCGTTGGTGTTCCTGCTGCCCGCAGGCTCGATAAAGAAGAGGGAACAACGGAACGAATTGATAACCTTAAAATTGCTAAGGCCATGAAAAAACACGGCTTATCAGACGAAAAAATCTGGTTTGCAACAGGCTGGTACAGACCCGCTGATAAGGGCTGGCGTTGGGAGATTATGGACGGAGATATTAATACGTCTAAACAACTTTCCATTTCTCCGAGAAAAAGCAAATATTATAATGACAGTGTATCTGCTACAACTTTAGGAGATTTGTATGATAACCCTGCGTTATACATCGCTTATCCAGAATTAAAGAACATGCCTGTCGAGTTTCGTGATTTTGGGGACAAAACTATCTATAATGCAAAAAATAAATATGCTCATTATGATGAGAAGAACAAAAAAATTGTCTGTACAGATGTTTTTACGAAAAATATCGATAATCCCAATGCAAGAAAACTCAATAGGCTTGAAAAGACACGTGATTTTAAGCATTTGGACGAAGAAAGCAATCACGGGAACTCAATTTTTGCCGAAGATTACTGGCACGATTTTTTGGCTACAAGAGTAGGGCAAGAGTATAACCGCCTAATCAACGAACCATATGAATTAAAAGAAACTGACAGAGTTTATCCTACTGCTGAACTTCGTTCTCATTTAATCCATGAAATTCAACATGCAGTACAGGATATTGAAGGGTTTGCTCACGGTACTAATACTAATGCTACACAGAAAATTATTGAAAGTTACAAGAATAGAGAAAAGGAAATAGACGAGATAATACAGGGAGATGACTACTATACAGAAGACCAACGAGGAAGAGCTTTAGTT
>CAJOPO010000014.1 GCA_905236315.1 uncultured Treponema sp. | reverse complement strand
TTTTTATGGACCTCCAGGCACTGGAAAGACAGAAACTGCAATGCAGATTGCACGCAAAACAGGGCGTAGAATTATCACTGTTAATATAGAAGATACACGCACATCATGGTATGGGGAATCAGAAAAGCTTGTGGCTGGGATATTTGACGATTATATGCGCATTACTCAAAATGAACATATACGTCCCATTATGCTTTTTAATGAAGCAGATGCTGTTTTTACAAGCAGGGGACAAGCCATGCACAGTACAGATGAAACAAATAATCGCATTGTAGATGTGCTTTTAGCAAAGTTAGATGTGTGGGACGGAATTTTGTTTGCTACTACTAATAATGAAGATTATTTGGATAAGGCCTTTTATCGCCGCTTTTTATATAAAATAAACTTTCCCTCTCCTGATACCAAGTCTCTTATTGCCATTATTAAGAATAAAATCTCTTGGTTGAGCGACAAAGAGGCTGCTTCTTTAGCAAATATGAATCTTACTGGTGCAAATATTGATAATGTGTTAAAGAAGTTGTGCATTGCGCGTTTGAGTCATAAGATGAATTTTGAATTGGTGAGAAGTTTGTGTGAGGAAGAGCTTTTATTGACTGGTTCTAGTAGTCCACTGGGGTTTAGGGGGTAGGAGTGAGAATTGAGGAGTGAGAAGATAGGAAATAGACGGTAGAAGAGAGTGTTGTATTTGTAGTCACTATCGTCTAAGGTCTCATTCCTCTATCCTCATTCCTCACTCCTGCCTAAGTTCTATCTCCTACGCCCTATGCAAAATCCATGCCATACACTCATCAAAATCTGACTTAGGCACTTCCCTTTGACATGGAAAAATACACGTCCTAACGCGATGAAGCATAACGCGCACGCTACCTTCGGTGGTAGAAAGTTCTTCAGCTATCTTTTTGTTCCCTAAGCCTTGCATTTTTAAAAATAACGCTTGTCTTTGTAGTGTGGTTATGCGGTTAAGACCAGTGTTTAGTTTAGCGGGCAAGGTGCTAAGAATATCCTTTGCTTTACAAGATATATATGATTTTTGTTCTGCTATGTATTTACGGCAGTCTTCTATTTCTGCAATGCTAGGACACATTACTAAGGCAGTCTTAGAAGCAGAACTAAAAGTGGCAATCAATTCTTCATTCAAAAGTCTATCTGTATATAAAAGAATATAGTTATCAGTCTTATTTAGATAAAAGAAATCTTCTGTTACCAGCATAGTAGGACGTTCGCAATTTAGTAACACAAGGGAAGGCTTGAACTTTTCAATCTCTTTTACATCGTTTACTAATTTTATATTTCTTTCTCCTGTTAACATAAAGAATATTTGGCTACGTGTAAAAAGCTGTGCTTCTGAATAGCCACAAGCAATAACATTTTTCATTTACTTTTTTCTCCTAATGCAAGCTCTTGATTGTAGTTTCTAGAGATTGCTAATTTATTTTATCGGAAGCATAACATTGCAACATAGCACTTTACGGATAACATTTTGTGCAAAATGTTATCCACTTTTAGCCACCCCCATGATGTACATTTTTAGCATAAAAGCAAAACGGAGGTTTTTATGGCTAATGATGAACATTATTTACTTAACTATGCCTTATCTCTAAAAAATGACGGTATATGCGAAAGTAAAGCCTTTGGACTTTTGCTACAAGAGTTTAACGGAGTGCCTTATGTATGGGGTGGTTCTTCGTTAAATGGTAGTGACTGTTCTGGTTGTGTGTGCACGTGCTTGAATGTCTTATTTAATAAACACATTCGAGTAACAGCAGACACTTTGTACAAAAAATATTTTACCGAAAAAGTAAATGAACACGCTATTTCAGCCCTTTTCTTTTTGGATACGCAGGATAAAGCCATTCATGTTGCAGGTTATATGGGAGATGGTCTTTATATGAATGAATCTTCCTTAGAAAAATATGGTGCTGTACCGCGTACATGTGAGCAAATGGTTATGAAGTATATTTCCTTTAAGCCAGTTTTGCGTTCTCTTGGAAAAGGAGCATGGGCATGAAGAAAGAGGAAAAAAGTGATATGTATGAAAAAACACTAAAAGAGCTTTTAACCTTTATCCCTAAACGCATAATTATGCTAATCGTAAAGCTATTAAGCTTTAAAGGGCTTGTATGGCTTACAGGCACGGCTATGGTTCTTGTAGGAATACTAGGAGCGGGTGCGTGGGTTACGCTTAGTATGGCTATGGTCTGTGGACGTAGCTGTGATAGGCTTGTGGCAGGAACTAATTTATCTGCTTTAGTTTCTGATGATGAATGTTTATCTTACGAAAATAAAAAAGGAGTTATTGAAAATGCAAAACAAGGGTCAAAAAATAAAAATCCAAAGAATAGTATTCCTTCTGCTTGTCTTGCTAATGCTAGTTCCTCAGAATCTATTCGCAAAATCATTAGACAAGGAAAAGAGAGAGCGAGAAGAGCCATTAGAACCTATGGTTATGGAAAATGATGAGATAACATCGCTTATGGAACAGATTGATTTAATCATAGAAGAAACTGTTCAAGAAGCCTTAGACACTCAGCAAGAAGAATTGAATTCTGTATGGATAGAATATACTAGGAATATAAATGAACAGAACGAAAAGCTTTTGCAAAAAAGGAACTTTTGGATGCGCTTTTGTGTTGCAGAAGGTAGTGCGATAGTGGGAATATTGGCGACACTAATTTTATGTTCATGTTCGCAGGCAAGTGCTAGTAAATAGCAAATAGTATTAAAAAAAGTATGATAATTGGTGGTTGAGCATGGTCTAAACCGCCAATTATTAAGTGGGAGCCTCTAAAAACTTCAGTTTTTAGAGGCAACTTTGAAAATGCGATGTTGTAAGTCGCGCTATTATAGCGACTTACAACTCG
>CAJOPO010000013.1 GCA_905236315.1 uncultured Treponema sp. | reverse complement strand
AGAAATGTTCTGCTTGGAAAGTCGTGATATAATGCCTGCTTCTCCTGATGAAATTGCAGAGGCCGAAGCAGAAGATATTAAGATTAATTGTGGCTGGGGACCTAAAGAAGTTCTTGTAAAAGACGGAAAGGTATCAGGCATTGTATTTAAAAAGTGTCTTTCTGTAAAAGACGCTGATGGTAGATTTAATCCAAAATATGATGAAAATAATACCGTTACTGTAGAATGTGAAAATGTATTACTTAGTATAGGGCAGAGCATTGTATGGGATAAACTCTTAGAAGGGACTTCTGTAAAGCTAGGTAGAGGAAATGGTGCTGTAGCAGATAGCGTAACTTATCAAACAGACGAAAAGGATATTTTTGTTGGCGGTGATGTATATACAGGTCCTAAGTTTGCCATAGATGCAATAGCGGCAGGTAAAGAAGGTGCTCTTTCTATACATAAGTTTGTTCATGCAGGAAATAGTTTGACTATAGGTCGTAACTTAAGAAAGTTTATTGAGCTTGACAAACAGAATATTCTTGTTGAATCTTATGATAATACCGCTCGTCAAGTTCCCCCTGTGGATACTACTATAGACCAAAAACATTCATTTAGGGATGCAAGAAAGCCTTTTACTGAGGAACAGGTGAGAAAAGAAACTGCTCGTTGTTTAGGTTGTGGGGCTTCTGTAGTTGACCCTAATAAGTGTGTCGGCTGCGGTGTGTGTACTACAAAGTGTGCTTTTGACGCTATTCATTTGGAAAGAAAGCTACCTGCTTGTAGCACTATGTATAAGAGTGAAGATAAATTAAAGGCTATTTTACCCTATATGTTAAAGCGAGAAATAAAAATCCGCTTTGGCAAAAAGGATAAAAATTAATGCATGAACTAGGAATTGTATTCCATATCATAAAGCAGGTTGAAGAAGTTTGCGTAAAGAATAAGGTTTCTAGTGTAGCTTCTGTTACAATGCAGTTTGGTGAGGTGTCTGGCATAGTGCCAGATTACCTTACTGATTGCTGGAAGTGGGCGTGTGAAAAAAGCGAGTATTTAAAAGGGACACGCCTTCTTTATGAAACTTTACCTGCTGTTACGATGTGTAATTCTTGTTCTAAGACTTACTCTACAATACAGTACGGTAAAAAGTGTCCCTATTGTAATAGTGATGATACGTATTTACAATCTGGAAACGAGATTATTATAAAAGAGATTGCCGTAGAAGAATAGCTAATTTTTCCATGCTTTAGTTTCTTGCCTTAGCCAAGAGAACCACTCTTGCATACCTTCGCCTGTTTTAGCACTGATGGGGAATATCTTAATATTAGGATTTAATCTTTTTACATATTCAGTGCAACGCTCAATGGAAAAATTAAAGAAGGACGCTGCGTCAATTTTGTTTATAAGCAATACATCACTTACGCTAAACATAAGGGGATATTTTAAGGGTTTGTCATCTCCTTCTGGAACGCTTAAAATCATAACCTTTTTTGCTGCCCCCGTATCAAATTCAGCAGGACATATAAGGTTACCTACGTTTTCTAAAACAACAAGGTCTAAACCTTTTGAGTCTAAATTTACAAGCCCCTGTTCTGTCATTGCAGCGTCTAAGTGGCACATTCCACCTGTATGCAACTGAATGACGCGCACTCCTTCTTTAGAGATTGTATCTGCGTCTACATCACTATCTACATCGGCTTCCATAATGCCAATTTTGTATTCATCTTTTAGTGCTTGTATGGTTTTGCATAAGGTAGTTGTTTTTCCGCTACCAGGAGAAGACATCAAGTTTATTAAAAAGGTTTTCTGCTCCTTTAATTTACTGCGTAAGATTTCTGCTTCTTTATCATTATCTGCAAGTACGTTTTCTTTTACTTCTATAATTTTATATTGAGCCATAATTTACTTTCCTTCAGAAATAGGGTTGGGTGGTGTTACTATAAAAAGTATGCTAGTATAAAAGCAACAGGGAAAAGTGATATAATAAGTTATGCAAACAACTATCAAACCGACTTGTTCCCATTGCAATAGCAACAGTGTAAAGAAAAATGGCAAAAAATACAACAGAAAGCAGAACTTTTACTGCAAAAATTGCCACAAACAGT
>CAJOPO010000012.1 GCA_905236315.1 uncultured Treponema sp. | reverse complement strand
TCTAAATTCTATTGTCTAGCGTCTACCATAAAAATATATCAGAAGCCTTACCCATAAAGTCTGTATATTGCTTTGACATAGTGGCAGCTCCTGCGCTAAGCGTACTTTCCCCATAAAGTTCCGCTAGAGTGGGCTTACCGCTAAAAAGGTTTACTCCAAAAGCAAGACTTTCATATTTTATACTTACTCCCATGCTTGCAAGAATCGTAGGAAACATATCATAGGAAGAAAACACTCTGTTTCTTAATACATCACTAGAAGGCATAGGTGCAAATGAATTTATAAAAATATCTAGCCAATACCTTTTATTTGCGTTGTAATACTCTTCTTCAAAGAAGCCTATATCGTCACTTCCTAGCATAAAAGGGTGGTCTCCCATAATGACTATGACTGTATCTTTGTACCACTCTTGGCTTTTTATCCATTCTACAAAGTTAAAAACTTGCCTATCTGCACAGCGCAAAACATATCTCATACTAGGCTCTTCTGTTACCTCGCAAAGTTGGCAGGTATAACCATTAGGAAAGTGAGTGTCTACTGTAAGAAGCCCATACATAAAAGGCTTTTTTGCTTTGGAAAGTTCATTTAGCTCATGTTGGGCATAGGCATAGAGTTTTTCGTCTTCAAATCCCCAGAATACGCTATAGTCCTTATCTAGCATACCAGCGTCTTTATAATAGTTAATATCATGAACTTCTACGTTATGCGTTTTTAATAAAGCCCCTCGACTTGCAAATTTTTCATCACTACCCATACTGAATACTTGGCTATATCCGTTTTCTGCTAGAATATCAAATAGACTTGTTGCATTGGGTAAGAATTGCTGTATTATTGAACTAGGATTCCCAAAGCCACTTGGAGTTAATAATGGAATCCCCAAAAACTTAGAAACCATAGCTGCAACTGTCCAACCGCTACCCGATACGCTAATTCCTCCTCCAATTTTACCTTCTGCATCTTGGGTAAAATTTACATTATCCTTTGCTAAAGTTGTTAAGTGAGGTATCAAGTTTTCTTTAAACATTCCCCCATCTTCCACTTGTGCAAATGAACTTTCTATAGATTCCATCAATATAATTACAACGTTTTTTTTCTCTGTAGGAAAAGTCACTTTACTTTTATCATAATAGGCGTAATTTTCATTATAAAATTCAGATTCTCTTCCTTCAAATTTATTACCTATTATTAATGATATATAATCTGAAAATCTTAAATCAACTAAGCAATAAACAAGACTTAACGCAAAAATTACACCGCTTAGTAAAGCCATTATAGCAGCAAGAGAATGTGCTTTTTCGCCCCCTTTATTTTGCTTTATCTGTCTGCTTGTAATAGCGATTGAATAAAATCTCCCTTTTGACATTAAGAGGGCAGAAATAGAAAAGAAAATAAGGCTTATTAATATAGATAAGAATAGCAACTTTACAAACTGATAGAAACTATCTGTGGCTCCCTGTGTAACGTTGTTTGCTAGGGTAAAGTATACAAGCATGGGGTCATTCATAGGAAAGAGGTGTCGCGCAAGTTGTGTGCCTGTAGTAAGGAAAACGGCTAGTGCTAATAATACGCTTGCTATAATAAGGCAGGCAAAGTGCTTTTTAGATGAAGGTTTTTCTTCTTTTAGTGTAGTAAAGCGTATTGTAATTGTACCTAGGATAACTGCGCTTATAGCACAGATGGCTATATAACGTAGGCTAAAGGATTTATATTTTAAGGGATTGCTTAGTTTAGTAAAGATAACGTCTATAGAAAGGGAGCCTCTGCCTGTGAGTGAACTGTTTCTTGCTGTGATTATTAAAAAAGTTGGAAGTAGGGATAGGAAAAAGATAAAAAGACTTACAAAAATAAATCTTGCATTAATGATACTTTTTTCTACCCCCCCCATATATAGTGTATTGTGTGAGGATTTGCGATATATAAACGCTATGAAAGTAGAAACAAATAATAAATGAATAATATGAAGTACAAAGAACATATATTTCTCCTATATGGCTATTCTACAACTTCTCCTTCTTTAAAGCAAAGGGCAATGTATTCTCGCGTTTGGTAGAAAAAATCGCTATTATAATTGGAAATACTATCGCTAATCCAAGAATTATATACATCATTTAACGTAGATAAAATACTATTATCATCTGGTGTTACATCTTCTATTAAGCGTTTATATACTTCCCCTATAGTCCAATAGTCTGGCACCTCATATTTACAAGAAGAAACATTGTCAAAATCACCTTTGGGAATATTGCATAGGGTGATAAAATCATCTGCAACTTTTGCAATCTGCTCACAGTGGAAAACATCAGAGTATGTATAAATTCGTTTAATGTAGTCTTTACCTAGAGTGTTTACTACTTCTTTTCGTTGTAACTTTTGCTCACGCCCTATATATTCAATAAGACTGCAAGTATAAAATAGTGCATTATCGTTCTTCATTTGTAATTTCGTATGCCTTGTTAAAAGTTAAAGTTGATAAAGCCCTTACTGTATGAAAACTTATTTGATGTGTAGGATTTTTGAATTTTGCAAGTTCCCAAAAGGCTGCCCTGCTAATCTGTCCATCTATAAAATTTTGTATGTAATTAAAAATAGTGTCATTTGCCATAGGCCCTTCTACAATGTCATATTCATGAGCATTTCCTGCCCTGCAAGAAACTATAAAGTCTAACCAGTCTTCTGTCATAGAAGGAAAATTAAGAAGTTTTAGAGAAGCATTTGGAGTGTAAAAATATTCGTTCATTATACCTTTATTTGTATATCTAACAGCCCAGCGACTTGCTTGTCCCTTTAACCTTGTACAATAGAAGCCGTAATAAAAATCTTTTGTATATCGTGAAAGTCGTATTTCGGGATAATTAACTATTTGTTTACTGCCGTGATATAGTAATATTTGTTCAGTATTCATATTTATTCTTCTTTTGTTTTAGCTATGCTATAGGGAGCCTCTAAAAACTTCAGTTTTTAGAGGCAACTTTGAAAATGCGATGTTGTAAGTCGCGCTATTATAGCGACTTACAACT
>CAJOPO010000011.1 GCA_905236315.1 uncultured Treponema sp. | reverse complement strand
TTAATGCTTTAGTAAATATTTCCATATATTCTTTCTCACCAATCGATACGCGCAAGCAATCTCCAAACTTTCCTATATTTTGATAAGATTTGATCAAAATTTTCTTCTCGAATTTCATGCGATTTACAATATTTTTAGCATCCGTTTTTGGATTGATAAAGATAAAGTTACCCGCTTCACCTTTATGTTGATATTCATTTTCATCCAGCCAATTAATTAGGTAGCGGCGGCCTTCAATAAAATTAGAAATTAGCTGGTTTAGCATACCTGGAGTGGTTAAAGCCGCTTCAGCAAACTTTATAGCAAATGCGTTTATATTATGAGGCGTACATAGTTTTTGAATCATCTTTATACCTTCAGGCCAACCGACTACATAACCCAGTCGACAAGCGGCCATAGAAAACAGCTTAGAAAAAGTACGAGTAACTAAAATATGCTTTCTTTCTAGTGCATATTTGATAAATGTTTTTGGGTAGAAATAGAAATAAGCTTCATCAATAAGAATAGTGATCTGTCTTTCTTTCGCTACTTTAAAAATACATTCAAATTCTTCATCGCTATATACATTTCCCATCGGATTATTTGGATTAAGTAAGAGAAGTAATTGCGTATCATTTGTCATTTTATCTATTATCTTATTAATATCTAGGCTTAAATCTTCGTTGTAAAAAACTTGCACAAAATTTCTTCCATACATTTTTGAATAAATCTGAAACATAAAATAAGATGGAACAACACCAACAATACGACCACCTTTACTTGTAAAAGCTTGAATTATATAACGAATGCCCTCTGCTGAACCATTTACAAGACAAAGATGCGAACTATCAGTTCCGAGAAAATCCGCCAACACTTTTGTGAAATGAAATGTTTCTGGATATTGTGCTACAAACTGCGGAGTAATATCTCTAAGTACAGATTGGATAAATTCTGTTGGTAATCCTCCGGGATTTTCATTCAAATCAAGACGTAAATAATCTTTACGCTCATTTTGATCAAAAATACGGCATAAATTCTCAATATCAGGATTCAAATAATACATATTTTCACCTATTATAAAAATCAATCAACTTATCTTTAGTATTTAGACCATTAATACCTGGAACTCCTGTATCTTTAATTTCACTTGTATATGATCCGTCTGTATTGAAATATACATGCCCTGATAAATTTCTATAAAAATCTAAAAGGATATCTACCGTTGGAGTTTTTATATTAAGTATTCTAGCAAAATCTTTTATAATACATATACCAAACGGATAATCTTCCGCAAACATTCTCGACGAAAGATCTAAAAAATATCCATCATGAGTTTTTTTCAATGGAGCCATCACAACTTTAAAAGATTCTATGCTTTTTAATTTTTTTGTCATCACCTCTGGAGTTGGGGAATCATAGTAGATAGGAAGAGGAATAACTTTGTTCATATCAAAAGATCTAAAATTTTGACAAATTTCCTGCAATTCTCCGTCATATATAAATAGAAGTTTTGAAGTTTTATCATTCCATTCTTCGTAAAGTTTTAGTGGATGGTCATACTTTTTTCCTCTTTTATAGTCTTTAAAAATGTTATATAAACCGGAAATATGTAAAAGCGGATTAGATAGTGCCAGCGTAACAGAAAGATATTCTTTCAGTTTTCTAACAGGAATGTCTAAAAGCTTTTCTACGATCTCCGAAATTTCTTCTGCTTTTTCTTTTGGAATAGCGGCTACAAAAAGCTCCTTTTTACTAGAAAGAATACTGACAGTTTTTTCAGCTTTATCTTTTGATATTCTTGCAATATAAGGAACCCTTTGAAAACCAAAAATATTCACACCTCGATCAATCATATCTACACAAGTATATTCAGCTCCACCATATCCGGGAACGAAACCAAAATATGCATCAGTCCTAATATATTGTTGATTTCTTTCTATAAATTTTTTTCTTAAAAATGATGGATAAGTTACAAATATTATATCCGCATTTAAAAAAGCTATTTCAGGATTGTCGGTTATCGAAAATCTTTTTGTTTGTTCACATATTTTTTGTTCATCCATATTTAAATAGATAGAATCAATCGATTTTTTTGTAAATAATGTCACATCCGCTTTGTGCTTGATTGCTATATATGCAGTTATCGCCAAACCGATGTTGCCTGCTCCAACAACTGTTATCTTCATTTATTATTCTCCATATTATAGATTTTATATTTTTTTGTTGCTCTTACTGATTTTTTAATATAAATCAAAGTTGATATTAAACACGCTGATCCGTAATAAATAAAATAAAATAACACCATTATATCTAAAGCACGAAAAATTGCTAGTATAAGAAGAATAAGGCAACAAAGTGCTCCTAAACCGAGTTCAGAATCTATGCGCACTATTATATTATTGAGTTTGTTATGATTGCCCGAAAAATCTTCTGCTTTTCTTATAATACCCTCTTCAGTAAGTCTTTTTTCTACATTTTTATATTTTTGATAAATAAGTCTCATTAAAGTATTTGAAATAGACGCAAACGATCCTATTAAAATAATATAAACGTTTTCTTTCTTAAAAAAAACACCTCCTAAATTATAAATTGAAAATCCCATACATACACACATAAATGCAACAAGAATATAGCTGCTAATTGCGTCTGCAAACTCACCAAAAGGTTGTTTTTTTACAGATCTAGCAAGATTTCCATCAACACAGTCAAGTATTACCCAAAAATTAATTAGTATAGCTCCCAGTATATTTGAATAGTAATTAGGTATTAAGAACATCACGCATACAATAATTCCTTCAATCGTAGATACATATGAGATGGTATTAGCAGAGACACCGGCATTAGCAGCTAATGCTGAAAAGTAAAATGAGAGTTTCCTATATAATAATCTACATAATATTGAATCTTTTATCTTCTTTTCAACTGGCATATTATCAGAGAAATACTTCGCTGTATATTTCATAATCACACCTCAAAATACATATTAATTGTGCAACCTGCTTCCATTAAGATTCATTTTAATATTAAATGATAGTAGAAAATATCTCAACGCATAGAAGAACACTAATTGTTTTAAAAAATTGAATGACATAAAATCGAAATAAGAATTGATGCTGTACAAAAAGAAACTATACGAAATATATGAATATACCATCAATTTCATATCAATTTTATTTTTGGTATTTTTTTCTTTTAGCGAATAATATAAAGCTGAAAATACTAATCCAAATATTCCGCAAAAAATTAAGCAACCATAGAATCCAAAATCATAGTATAGTGATCGGAGAGCTGTATATGTGTTTCCTATTATAACTCCATTATGACTTCTAAATTCTTTCGCGCTTACATAGATTAAATCCGATATATGAAATCTTGATCCTATAAACTTCAAAAAATATTGGAATGTTTCTTTTCCCCAAATCCTCGAAGGAGAAATAGGATCTTTTATGAATAAATCCAAAAGAGCTATTGATCCTCCTCCATACATCGTTATATAAGATAGAAAATCTGTTTTATTATTACGTCCAACAGCAGTTCGTAATTGACTAAATATCAATAATACAAAAAAAGTAATAACGAAAATTTTGATCAATAAAGAGATATTTATTTTACTATCCCAGCCGTTTATTCTCTTTTTTATAACAGAAAAACATATCAAAACCATGAAAAAGAAACGCAATATCGGCATTCTTCCACCTGTTAATAATGAACAGAAAAAGTAGATTAATATTGGCAAAAAGTACTTTATTTCTACGCCTTTTCTTCCGGAAATAGCAATATTATTAGCGCATACATATCCTATTAGTGAGGCTAACACTCTAAATAATTGATAAAATGTTGCTGCAATAAACGAAACGGATAATTCTACATTATCAGAATGAAAATGAGAAGCATCTCTGTATATCCTCATCAATATATTCCATGTTCCATATTTAAATCCGTGGATTACTGCTATTCTTTGCACTTCAGAAAAATAGATAAATATTGTGATAATTCCAAAAATGCAAACAAACACTATCTTCCATGTATCAATTTTTATTATACTCTCTTTATAGATATCTTTTCTTATTACTCTATAAATATTATCTGATTCTAATATTTTAATACGCTGTATAAGTACTCCTGGTACAATAGCAAAAATTAGGGATAGAATTATAAGAGTAACTGTTTTATATCCTAATTCTATATCCCATGTATCTGCATTGTATGATGTGCAAATAGCACTAGCGAAAAACACAAAACATACAATAGCACATGGGTGGAATATATCATTCCGAAAAATTATAAGTGCAAATAACCATAGAGCAAAAAGAGATATAATTAATATATATAAATACATATTACGCCTAAATTATAGTAAACAATGTTTTTTTATCAATTCATATACTCTCTTAGAGGCTTTTCCGTCTTCGAATGATCCATTTTCTTTATGATGAAAATTCATTTTTCTGATAAAATCATTCTCGTCAAATTCAATAATGTTTTTTTCAAGTTCATCATTATTTATAGCTAAAGGAAATCCCCAAGACTCAATTGGTTTATTGAATCCGTTCTCTCTACGATATTTAGCTAGATCTGAACAAAATAAAAAGCATGGTTTATATGAAAAAGAATAGTCCCATATAGATGAAGAGTAATCAGTTACAAGAGCATTAGAAGTATATAGCAATTCCTGCATATCAGGATATAAGGTAACATCCAAAATATTATCATGATCAGAAATAATATATTTATTCGCCAAAAAATAATGATAACGAATCAAAACTATCCATTCTCCTGCAAATCTCTTTTCAAATGCCTTTTTCATGCGCATAAAATCCAATCCATAATCGTGGACATTCCTCTTTTTTTCTTTGTCATTTCTATATGTGGGTGCATAAAGAATAATCTTTATATTAGAGTCAATTCCAAGATATTTTTTTACATGTTTATCAATATCTTTTCTGTCTTTATTAATAAACATATCATTGCGTGGCGTTCCCTTTATTACTTTTCCATGATGATCAAAAGCTGAAATAATAGAATTTTCAAAACTTGTTTTTGAACTCGTACAAAAAACGTCAGTATCTCTTTTTTCTAACAGATAATAAATCTTTTTTGCACCTTTATATTCCGATCGTGCAATACCACTTTTTTTATATCCACCACCGCCACCATGCCATGTATTAATGAGAAGTTGCTTTTTCCTTTTAGCAATTTCTGTTCCCATAGTACTATTACAAACCATGACATTAGAAGTGAGACGATAATAGTAGTATCTAATTGACCGAAATTTACAAATAATGATCCCTTT
>CAJOPO010000010.1 GCA_905236315.1 uncultured Treponema sp. | reverse complement strand
TGCCCTGAAAATACTGGGTCTGGCATAATAAAACTCAATACCAAACATAAACCTTCTTTAAGTTCGTCTCCAGAAATATTAGCGTCTTTATCTTTTAAAAGTTTATTAGCTCGTGCATACTCATTAATACTCTGAGTTAAAGCTGTGCGGAAACCTGTGAGGTGTGTTCCGCCACTATTCGGGATAGAATTGGTATATAATTTATATGTTTCATTAAAAGAATTATTATATAACATGGCGATTTTAACGCCCATTCTATCCTGCATTGTTTCTGCGGAAAAGATAGAAGTTAATTGATTTTTATTTGCGTTTAAATCTTTTATATAATCTATCAAGCCATGTTCTGATTTGATAATTTCTGTTTTATTATCTTCAAAGGTTAATTCAAAAACTAATCCCGGAGATAGATAAGCCAATTCTTTTAATTGATTGCGCAATTTATTATAATCAAGAGAAATAGTTTCTTTAAAAATTTCCGAATCAGGCTTAAAGATAACCGTAGTTCCGTTACCAGAACCTTTACTTTCTTCATAAGACTGAAGTTCACCACGCTTAAAAGTTGCGATTGCCTTTTTACCTTCTCTATTGGATATAACAGTAAAATACTCGGAAAGAGCGTTCGTCGCCTTAGCTCCCAGTCCGTTCATTCCTCCTGAAGTATTGTACCCAGTCTCGCCCTTGGTGTCAAATTTCGCTCCAGTATGAAGTTTCGTGTAAACATTAACTAAAGTCTCTGAACCGTCTTGAGCCTTTCCAAAAGGAACACCTCTACCATCGTCAGAGATTGATATTTCATCATTGACTACGATTATTGAACATTTAGTGCAATGCCCATTTAGATACTCGTCGACGCAATTTGAAATAATTTCTAATGTTATGTGCGCGACACCCTCAGCAGCGACTGAACCTATATAAGTTCCCGGACGAAGCCGGATAGCTTCAATACCTTCAAGAGTTTTGATGTCATCCACACCATAATTATTAATCTTGGTCATATTCTTCTCCTTTCATTTTTTCTATAATAATAATAACAAAATTTTAATTAAAAAGCAAATTTTGTGTGGTGGGGTACATGGCAATAAAAAAAATGGGCGTAAAAATTAATTACGCCCATTTCTTATTATTCTTCATCAGGAAGCTCTAATTCAGTCTTATTTATTTTAATTACATTTTCAGCTTTTGCCTTGTTGTAGTAGAAGCCCTAACTAACTCCGTATGCGGCCCATACTGCTGAGGTAAGGGTCGTTATCCAGGGTAAGTTCCCATTGTAGCCCTTATATACGCTAAAGAAAGCTAATACGACAAAGGATAATGTTACTATCCAAACAAGTGCTGATTCTTGTAAAAGCAATAGCTTTGAAAATTCCATTTTTTTCATAGCAATTACACCTTTCTTTTAAAAATGTTAAATAGAATTTGTACCAGCTCTTCTCTGGTCAATTCACTTTTATATTTTTTATAACCTCTTGAATCTCCTTGAATATATCCTGCTGATTCAGCATAATCGCGCGCTTCCTTAGACCAAGAGTCAGGCTCTAAACCAGCGACATAATTTTTATATTGCTGGGCAATATTTGAAAAATTATCCTCTTCCACAACAGGCTAATAAGTTAGCCGCACATATTCGGCTTTAATATAACCAATTCCAAAAGGATAATTGACTTTATACCACCCATCAGTCTCAGTTAAAATAAAAACGCTATCTCCAGCAATATGCTTACCAATTATCGCGCTGTTTGTTGTAGGATTTTTTCTAATATTTAGAGAATTCGCTGTAATCTCTCCGTAGGAATTTATCACTGTTTCCTCTTGGACTAATCCCCAATCTAAAGTAATAAATTTAGTTCCGGGAAGATTCGAGTTGTAATAACTTTTTTTACATACTCCACCACCATTGCGCACTATTCCAGAAGCTCCCGAAGTATTGCCTTCAATGGTATAGAATTTATCACCTTCAACCTTGACTACCCAACCAGTGTGCGCGAAACGATTATTTCTATAAAAGATTACTATATCTCCCACTTTTGGATTAGAATTTAACGTAAATAATTTAGAAATATTCTAACAAGAAATGTAGGGATAATGCCATAATAACTATTTTGCTTTTTCTTTCCCGACAATTTTTAACAAAGTCCAAGTAACAAAACAGGCACACCAAGCTTCTCCTTGTAAATCTGGAGATACTTCTGCCCAATATTTAGTATAATTGTTTGAACCAGCATTGGCAGTTTTATCATAGAGTTGTGAGTTAGTCTTTTTTTCTAAATAGCCTATTTCGCTATTGGCAAGCTCTAATACTTGTTCCATAATACTCATGTTATTTTCCTCCTTTTTTAACAAAATAAAAAAGCTGTAGAAAATCTACAGCTTATATTAGTCCTTTCTGATGAAGGTTATACAAAATTACAGCCATTTCCTCTCTTGTTACAGGCTTTTTGTACATTTTATTACCATATTCGTCTCCTTTGATAATGCCTTGCGATTCCGCCCAGTCACGAGCTTCTTTAGACCAGTCGGCTGGTGGTTCTTTACTTACTCCTTCAAGGTAAGCGCCAGACTTATCAATAAATTCTTCCAGTGTCATTTTAATTCCTCCTTACATGCTCTGCGCAACACGCGCGATTTTACTTCTATGTATATTTTTTAAAGTAACTTCTCCATAAAAGTCTTGTCCTTTAAATATTTGACTGACTCTATTCATGCCATTGTTTTTACCAGCAAAAGCAGCTAAATCCACTTGTGCTTCAGTATCACCGTCAAGAATAACAATACTATCTTCTCCTACTCTCTGAAGAGCGAGCTTCATCAAAGAAATATCCATGTTTTGAGCCTCTGTAATATAAACTCCTGAGCGCATATTTCCAGTATCATAGCCACGAATATCACTCATAGGAAGAATAATAAGTTTGTCTTTCGCCATTAAGTCAGTAACCATATATTCTCCCAGTTTACTATAAAGAAAATTACCAATTTGAGAATCAAGCAGTTTCTCATTTCTAGAACCGGGATAGAATCCTAGCTTAGCGGAGTTCATGGTAGCTACCG
>CAJOPO010000009.1 GCA_905236315.1 uncultured Treponema sp. | reverse complement strand
CACAATCTTTTAACACTTTTAAATGGTGTGATATAGCAGGCCTTGAAAGTGTAGTTTTAGAAGCAAGGTCATTTACGTTTATACCCTCTTTACCTGCATCACTTATATCTAACAATATTTGCTGCCTAACTTCATCTCCTAAGGCAATGAATAATGGACCACAAGTTTTAAACATTGAACTAATATTATGCAACTCTTTTCTATCTATCATACATTTCTCCATAGAACGTACGAAGCAAATTTTTATAATGTACAACTGAATTTTAGTATATAAAAAAAAATATCAATGTGCAAGTGGTTCAAATGATTAAACATATAAGAATATTAGAGTTTGTCTACTATATCATAAAAATCCGTCTTAAAAAAAAGACTTCGTAATATCTAGCTTCTAGAATTGCCTTGAATGTTAGATGAATGGATTCCAAAACCTGCTGCCATTCATGTATGTCAATGTCAGTGCTGCCGCAGAAAATAATAGCGTAAGACCGATTATTATGTAGTCTGCCTTTTTCAATGACTTGGCAGAATACCATGTCCTTGTCTTGTGCTTCCCAAATCCTCGCAGTTCCATTGCGTTTGTAACGGAGTCGATTTTTTCCATGCTCGTAAACACAAGGGGAAACAGTATTGCACTCATATTCTTTAGCCGCGAAAAAAGATTTGCCTTTGAAGACATTTCTATCCCCCTTGCTTCCTGTGCATTCTTTATTCTGTTAAAGTCCGTCTGCACGTCAGGAATGTAGCGAAGCGAAATTGCAACGGAATAGCTTGCAGTATACGGCAATTTTATTCTGTTTAGGCTTGCCGCAAACTCACTTGGATTTGTTGACGTAATGAACATGAATACAGACGGTATTATCGTAAAATATTTGAGCATGACATTCAGTTCGTAGAAAAGCTGCTGCGAAGTCACTGTGTATCTTGAAGAAATGCGGAACAAGTCCGTCCGTGAGCCGTATATCTTGCAGCCTTCGTATGGTGAAAACAGAAAAATTGCTATTATGTTTATGCTCAGAAATATGACGATGAGGGTGAATATTGACTTTATTTGCTGCCAGTCTGTTTTTGACAGTTTGAATATGATGAAGCTTGCTACAATCATGACGGCAAGCACGCGCGTGTCATACGTAAGCATTGTCGTGAGTGTCCATAAAATAAAAAACACAAGTTTCGTAAGTCCGCACAGCCTGTGTATAAAGCAGTCCTTTTCTCTGTAAGTAATGATTTTTGCCATGATACTATTCCTCTCTTTTTGCCCTGTACTGTCGCTCATAGGAAATAAAGTACTCTGCAAATGCCGAAGGGCTGTCTATGCCGCATTTTACTGCAAGGTCATACAGGCTGGTCTTTTTAAGGCTTGCAGCCTTTGTTATGTCCTCATCGGTAAGTATGTCCGTGCTTTTGCCATCGGATAGAACCTGCCCGCCAGAGATGACTATTGCCCTGTCGGTGTATTCCAGCATAAGGTGCATGTCATGCGTTATCATTATGATAGTAATGCCAAGCTCCCTGTTCAGTTTTCGCAGGAACTCCATTATTTCAGTGTAATGGGCATAATCCTGCCCTGCAGTAGGCTCATCCAAAATGATGATTTCGGGATTCATCGCAAGAATTGAAGCAATTGTTACACGCTTTTTTTGTCCGAAACTTACTGCGCTGACAGGCCAATTCCTGTATTGGTATATTCCGCATGTCCTAAGCACCTTTTCCACTCTGTCCTGTATCTCGTCTTTGGGAACTTTACGAACGACAAGCCCCAGAGCCACTTCGTCAAAGATAATGCTCTTGGAAATCATCTGATTTTGGTTCTGCAAAACAAATCCGATTTTTTCACCACGCTCCTTTATGGACAAGGGTGAAATGTCCTTTCCGTTCAAAAATATTTGCCCCTCGTTCTGTATGCAAAAGCCACATATAAGCGAAGCTATTGTTGACTTTCCCGCTCCATTTGTTCCAACAATGCTGACCATCTCGCCCCTTTTGATTGAAAAACTGGTGTCCTTAACTGAAAAAGGTGCATTTTCTTCGTATCTAAAGCATACGTTTTTCAATTCCAGTACAGGTTCTGCGTCTAAAGGCGTGCTTGACTTTTCCCGTTTCAGAAACCACGTTTGAATCTTTTCCCTGTAAGGCGCAATGTTCATGCTTTCGATGTGTTCGGGTTTGTCTTCGGGGGTCAACTTGCAGCCTGCATATTTTAATGCGGAAATGTACAAAGGTTCGCGAATGCCCTTTTGCGAAAGCAAGTCCGTACACAGCAGCTCGTTTGGAGTTGAATCTGCAACGATACTTCCGTTTTCCATTACGATAATGCGGTCTACATCTCTGTAAAGCACGTCTTCAAGCCTGTGCTCGATTATGACAACCGTCTTTTTCTGAGTGCGGTTGATTTCGTCTATGAGTGCGATTGTCTTTTTGCCAGCAGCAGGGTCAAGGTTTGCCAAAGGTTCATCGAACAAAAAGATGTCTACGTCATCAACAAGGATTCCTGCAAGCGATACCCTCTGCTTCTGACCTCCGCTCAATGCGCCGGGAACTGATTGCAGCAATGATTCTACGCTCACAGTTTGTGCTGCCTTGTACACTCTGTCATGCATTTCATCAATGGGAACGTTGTCGTTTTCAAGCGCAAAGGCAATGTCTTCTGCAACGGTAAGCCCTATAAATTGACCGTCTGTGTCTTGCAACACCGTGCCTACATGTTTTGACATACTGAAAATGCCTTCTGTTGCAGGATTCAGTCCGCACACAGTTAGAGTGCCTGTCATTTCGCCAGGAAATGATGAAGGAATGAGGGCGTTTATACATTTTGCAAGAGTTGATTTGCCGGAACCTGAAGAACCTATGACAAGAACCTTTTCTCCTTCGTTGATGGAAAGGTTAATGTTGTGAAGTGTCGGCTTTGCCTGAGTCCTGTATTTGTATGAAAAGTCTTTGAATTCTATAATTGGCTGCATGTCTTGCGTTCCCACAAAAAAATAAAGCGATTGTGTTCCATTATACACAATCGCCTTAATAAAGAATACTGTCTTGCCCTAAAAGAACGTAAATTATTCCTCTTCTTTGAGTGACGAAGACTTTGTTTTTATCTTTGAATAGCCAAATGCAAGGAGCGTGCCAAGAATTGCAACAATGATTAGATTGGTTATTGCTGCCGTAATGCCTTGTACAAAGACCTTGTTAGCAGGTTCCTTATAAATAAGGATGTCAAGAATGGGAGCGGCGAGAACCCATGCAATAACGTTTGCTGCAATCTGAACTCCATTAAACAGCAAGGCCTGCTTTGTTCCAAAGCCACCTTCTTCTATTACATATTTTTTTGCAAACAGTCCTATTACAAGACCGAAAAGTGCATCTGGGAAAACCCAAGACCACCATACACTTCCATAGAAAAGGGCATCGCCCAATGCATGGCCTATAAGCCCTATGGCAAAACCTGCTGCAGGACCGAATACTGCTGCAAAGAAAGCCAGAACTGCTGCCCGCACCTGAAGAGCAGTATTAGGAACGATTCCCACAGGAATCTGCACTGTAGTCAGCGCAACAAAGATTGCAGCTCCTATGCCTATTGCTACAACCTGGCGGATTACTGATTTTCCATTTCCATTAGCCATAAAAACTCCTGTTTTTGCATTATTTACCCTGTTTCAAAAGTCTGCTACCCCTTGAAACTTAATTTATCTTTATGATAGCCATAAAATCCTATCAGGTCAATGGGTTTTATTATTTCTTACACAGAAATCAGTTTTTAAATATACACATATAAAACTACATGGAAATCAATTTTACACTATACTCCCATAAAAAACAGCGAAAAGGAGACTGGAAGCTGTTTTTTTATGGGAGTCTCTAAAAACTTCAGTTTTTAGAGACAACTTTGAAAATGCGATGTTGTAAGGCGCGCTATTATAGCGACTTGCAACTCGCAGGAACCTCGAAAAAACTTTCTGAAAGGGAGT
>CAJOPO010000008.1 GCA_905236315.1 uncultured Treponema sp. | reverse complement strand
TGTTTATATGAAGCACCAAAAGGATTTCGCCGAATAGACGGACTTAAATTAAAAAAAGTAGACATTCCCAATGCAGAAGAAACTCTATGGAATTGTAATAATGTAGAAATTGAAGATGTTTCTGTAAAAGGCAATTACTTTGCCATGAACTGCAACAATGTAAAGGTGGATTCTCTTAATCTAGTGGGAAATTATACTTTTGATGGATGTCATAATGTAGAAATAAAAAACTCTAAATTACTTTGTAAGGATGCCTTTTGGAATTGTGAAAATGTAAAAGTTGTAGACTCTTATATCTCTGGAGAATATACAGGCTGGAACTCTAAAAATGTAACTTTTGAAAATTGTACTATAGAAAGTTTACAAGGTTTTTGCTATATGGAAAACTTAAAACTCATAAACTGTAAGTTATTAAACACAACTTTAGCTTTTGAATATTCAACAGTGGACGTAGAAGTTTCAACTTCAATAAATAGTATAAAAAATCCCATCTCTGGCAAAATTTTTTGTAAAAATGTAGATGAAGTTATTTTTGATGATAAAGCTATAGATAGCAGTAAAACTACTATCATGCTTGGTAATATTTCAAATAAATCTTTATTTGTTTATCGAGTATGAATAGTTCTCAAAACCTAAAGACTATTCTACAGTCAGATAAGACACCTAGCATAAAACAGCAACTGTTTCTAGTATGCCAACTAAGTATACCCGCTATCTTAGCGCAGATAACTTCAATCGTTATGCAGTATATTGACGCTGCTATGGTTGGCAAACTAGGCGCAGAAGCGTCTGCTGCTATAGGTGTTATAGCTACATCAACTTGGCTAATATATGGCTTGGGCAGTGCGTTAGCTTCTGGATTTTCTGTACAGGTGGCACAGGCAATAGGGGCAGGAAATGAAGAAAGGGCAAGGCAAACTGTAAGGGAATCCTTAATAACAGTGGGAATACTTTCCATTTTAATAGCCCTTATAGCTTTTTCCATTAGTTTTAACCTACCGATTTGGTTAGGAGCAGAAGAAAAACTTCAAAAAGACGCTAGCGTATATTTTTGTATATTTGCCGTTTCCCAGCCTGTTGTTATGCTTACAACCTTAGGCTTAGGACTTTTAGAATGTAGCGGAAATATAAAACTGCCTAGTTTTTTAAGCGCACTTATGTGCATATTGGATATAGCATTTAATGCCATTTTTATTTTTGGATTAGGGCTAGGCGTAAGCGGTGCTGCCTTAGGAACAGCAATGTCTGAACTTTTTATATGTCTTGTTGTGTGGGCTATAATTCTTTTTTATTCGCCACAATTAAAACTACACAAGGGAGGCAGTTGGAACGTAACACCAAGTTGTATAAAGATTGCAGCCCGCATTTCCTTACCTATGGCCTTTGAGCAATTCATATTAGGTTCTGCTCAAGTATTAAGTACACGCATTATCGCGCCTTTAGGAACGGTTGCACTTGCTGCAAACTCTTTTGGGGTAACAGCCGAAGCCTTGTGTTATATGCCTGCATACGGCATATCTACGGCAGCTACAACACTCACAGGTCAGAGTGTAGGTGCAAAAAAAACTTTAATAGCAAGAAAGTTTGCTTGGCTTTCTGTACTATTAGGTATGATAGTAATGGCGTTTTCTGCTGTGTTAATGTATATAGCTTCCCCTTTAGTGTTTAATTTTTTTACCCCTGACCTTGCAGTCCAAGAGCTTGGTATAAAAGTTTTACGAATAGAAGTTCTAGCCGAACCGCTTTTTGCAGCAAGCATAATCGCCTCTGGAGCAATGAGAGGGGCTGGCAACACCATAGTTCCAGGCATTATAAACTTAGGAAGCATGTGGGGAGTACGCCTGACATTATCATTTATTCTAGCACAGAAATATGGATTACAGGGAGTTTGGAGTGCAATGTGTATAGAACTATGCTTTAGGGGCATACTTTATATTATAGGCCTAGCACTACAAAAATGGAAAAGCATTTAAACTAGAAATATAACTGAGGTGATTTATGGAATATAATTTTGACATACTTACACAAAGGCGCGGAACATCTTCTTTAAAATGGGATGTTAAGGAAAATGAGCTTCCTATGTGGGTTGCTGATATGGATTTTATCACCGTGCCACAAATAACAGAAGCCTTACAAAAGCGTGCTTCAAGTGGAATATATGGATATTCAATAATTCCAGACGCTTGGACACAAGCATATCAAACCTGGTGGAATAAAAGGCACGGATTAAAAATAAAAAAGGAAAGTCTTATATTCTGTACTGGAGTAGTCCCTGCAATATCCTCTGCAGTAAGAAAACTTACTACTCCAGCCGAAAACATTGTTATATTAACACCTGTATATAATATATTCTTTAATTCCATAAGAAATAATGGAAGAAATATAATACAATGCCCCCTCATTTATAATTCAAACACTGATATAAGTAAGGAAGCCTATACAATAGATTTTAAAAACTTAGAAAAAGTTCTTTCTGATAATCAAACAACCATGCTTATTCTTTGCAACCCTCATAATCCTGTAGGGAGGATATGGGAAAAGGGAGAACTTGAAAAGATTGGTGCCCTATGCTCAAAATACAACGTTATTGTTATTTCTGATGAAATACATTGCGACCTTACAGACCCAAATGCTGAGTATGTTCCCTTTGCAAGTGTAAATGAAACCTGCAAAAATATAAGTATAACCTGCCTTGCTCCCACAAAGACATTTAATATTGCAGGATTACAAACGGCTGCTGTAATGGCAGAAAACCCTGTACTGCGTCACAAAATATGGAGGGCATTGAACACTGATGAAGTAGCAGAACCTAATGTTTTTGCAATAGACGCTACAATCGCCGCTTTTACGCATGGAGAAGAATGGCTAGATTCGCTAAGGAATTATATTTATAATAATAAGCAAATTGCAAAAGACTTTACACAAAAAGAATTACCTCAACTACACTTAGTCCCCTCTCAAGCAACTTATCTATTATGGTTTGATTGCTCTTCAATAACAAATAATTCAGTAGAACTATGTAATGAGTTGCGCAAAAAAACAGGATTATATGTAAGTGAGGGAGAAGAATATGGTAAATGTGGAAAATCATTTTTCCGAATGAATATAGCCTGTCCAAAAGAAAGACTTTTAGATGGCCTTAATAGGCTAAAATCTTTCTTTAATTAAGGACATCTTAAAACTTATTTGTAAATTAAGCATTAGCAAGAACCTAAAGTACCTTGCTAATGCGAAACAACCCTTTTAAGTATCCTTTAACTCACATTCGGTCTAAAAAGGGAACTAAAACCAAATACATAGTTTCCTTTAATACTGTTAATGTGCATTGCGCTAAAGCAAGGCGCGCCATAGAAAGTTCTTTTTTATCATTAGATTCAGAAATTATAGGACAATCTCTATAGAAAGTGCTAAAAGATTTTGCTAGGGAATAAGCGTAGACTGCAACAATACTAGGGTCTAAATCTTCACTAGCTTTTTCAATCACATCTGTAAAACGCCCTATCTCTTTTACTAAAGCCCATTCACTTTCATGTTCTAGCAAAGATAAGGTCTTTTCTGAAAAATCAGCCTCTAAGCCCTGTTCTTTTGCCTTGCGCAAAATACTAGAAATACGTGCTCCCATATATTGTAAATAAGGACCTGTATTTCCTGCAAAAGAAAGACTTTCTTGGGGATTAAAAAGCATATCTTTTATGGGGCTTACTTGAAGAAGATAATAATGCATGGCTCCTAAAGCTACTTTTTCTGCCACAACATCAGCATCTCCCACTTCTTCATCTCTACCGCGTTCTTGAATAGCCTTTAGAGCATCAGCATGTAATGAATCTAAAAGGTCATCTGCATCTACTACAGTACCCTCTCGGCTTTTCATACGTCCACTTGGTAGATTAACAAGACCATAGCTTAAATGATATAGCTTTTCTGCCCAGTCATATCCTAACTTACGCAATATATAAAATAAAACCTTAAAATGATATATCTGTTCACTTGCAACAACATAAACCATTTGATTATAAGACCAATCTTCATGACGGCGTATAGCAGTACCTATATCTTGAGTGATATAAACAGAGGTTCCATCTTTACGCAACAAAACTTTTTCGTGATTATCTCCATCTTTGCTTTTTCCAGTAATAGAAGTTATATCTATGCGAACAGAACCATCATCTGCTTTAAAGAATATGCCTTTTTCTAAGCCTTCGCTTATTATTTCTTTTCCCAAAAGGTAAGTATCACTTTCAAAATAAAGTTTTTCAAAGCCAGCACCTGTGCGCTTATAAGTTTCCTGAACACCGTTCAATGTCCATTCGTTCATCTTTTTCCATAAAGAACGAACTTCATTATCACCCTGTTCCCACTTAACCAACATTTCTTCAGCTTGTGCATTTGCTTCTGGGTGTTCCTTTGCATATTTATCAAACTCTACATAGCACTGACCTACAAAATGGTCGCCTTTTATACCTAGACTTTCTGGAGTATCTCCATTTGCTTCATGAAACATCTTATAGGCAAGCATGGACTTACATATATGAACACCGCGATTATTTATAATATTTGTGCGAAATACTTCAGCTCCTGCTTTTTTTAATATACGGCTTACGCTTTCTCCAAGAGCATCATTACGCAAATGACCAAGATGCAAGGGCTTATTTGTGTTTGGACTAGAATACTCAACCATAACCCTGCGTCCTGCAAGAAGTTTTGCACCATCTTTTAGTGAACCATAATCACTTCCCTGTGCAAGTATAGTTTTTAATACATCAATTATAGCAGATGCTTTATCCAACTTTACATTTACATAGGGACCTACAGCAGATATATGACCTAGTGTACAACCTTCTTTTAAAATTAAATCTGCCACCGCTTTTGCAATAGCAGGAGGAGCCATTCGGAAAGTCTTTGCAAGCGTAAACATAGGAATACCTAAGTCTCCCATATCTTGTTTAGGAGGAATTTCAACACGCAAAGAATCTTCTTGTATAGGACTTCCATCTATATTATTCTGCTCTCTATATTTATTTAAAGCATTTACCACAACACAACGAAATACATCTTTTGGGTCAGCCATTATAGCTCTCCATTTTTCTTTAATAAATTAAAATGCTGATATGCGCCTAACAAATTAGCATCATTTTTATATTTGCAAACAACTAATTCAGGATTAAAAAGCAAAGGAAGATACTTTGCCTGTGGACTATTTTTCCTAAAAAATTCCATGCTTTGCTTCAATGTCTGCAATAACAATGGACTAGCACTTATTCCACCACCTATAGCAATTTTTTCTAAATCTAATAATATACTAAGATTAAATATTTGCACAGCAAGCGAATCAGTATACATTTTTAGTCCCTGAAGAACTTTTTCTTCATCATTTTCCGCTCGTTCAAATACCTTGACTCCATCTAAGTCCTCAGCACTTTCTCCAGTACAAGAGGCTACATATTGGCATAACTTTTTTACGCCATAGACTCCCCAATACGCTTCTTGGGATAAACAGTTATTTGAATCTATGCACAAATAACTATATTCACCAGCAGCCCCTATATTGCCCCTATACAACGCTCCATTAATAATAAGTCCGCCACCTATGCCTGTTCCCAATATAACAACAGCGGCATTCTTGCATCCCACAAGGCTACCGCTCTTAAATTCAGCAAGTGCAGCACACTTACCATCGTTTTGAATAGAAACAGGAAGACCATATCGTTCTTTGAATTCCTTACATATAGAACTATCCGTCAAATATAAAAGATAGCCAGAAGAATACATATATCCTGTTTTGTCATCTAGTATTCCTGGAGCACTAATAGCTATGCCTTCAATACTACCTTTAAAACGTTCTACAACATTATCTATTACTTTTAAAAAATCATCCTTTGTAGCTCCCTTAAAAAAATTAGGAGAGGGTACCTTGTCCTTTTGAGTAATAGAACCCTGTTCATCTATTAGGGCAAACTTCAAAAAAGTTCCGCCCCAATCAAAAGTCAAAATATTGCTCATAAAAATTAAGTTTTCTCGCTAAAAATATATTACTTACTATAGTAGCCCGAACTTTCTAAATAACGTCTTCTAGTCATTACAAGATTTATCAATTCTTGATACATATTATAATCAACTTCCAACGCTATTGGAAAAATAAAATATTCAGTTTCGTCACAATAACGCTCTATAAACTCTGCGCTAGTAACAAAACCAAGACTTATCATATTACTTATTCGGTCTGCACATTTTAAAAGCTTTGCACGATAGCTTCCGTGGTCTATAATTGTGCGCAAATAATCTGTTTTTACTTGCCCCTCTTTTTTAGTCACTTCAAGAACTAACTTTAAGACCTCTTCCCCTTCTTCGTCTGCTTTACGAATTAACTCCGTATCAAAACCAGGAATATCTTCTACAACGTCATGCACACAACTAGCTTTTAGCAATATGCTATCTATATAACCGTAATCAATTAGAATGCTCATGGTGTCTAACTGGTGCCTAAACATATTACCACCTGCAAAACGAGCCT
>CAJOPO010000007.1 GCA_905236315.1 uncultured Treponema sp. | reverse complement strand
CCCCCCCCCCCGTCTATAGATGTATAGTAATTTATCTTAATATAAATAGATACGAAGACTTTAGGAGGCAGCAAAATGCAGCCTAAAGTTTTACATAATTCTTTAATAACTATAATAACTGTTGTTCTTAATGCAAAAGAAACAATAGAGCGTGCGATAAAAAGTGTTATTTCCCAAAACTATGAAAATCTTGAATACATTATAATTGATGGCGGTTCTACAGACGGAACACTAGATATTATTAATAAATATAAGGATAGACTGTCATATTTTATCAGTGAAAAAGACAATGGTATTTATGATGCCATGAATAAGGGCATAAGAAAAGCGACTGGTGATATAATAGGTCTTTTAAACGCTGATGATTGGTATGAGGCGAATGTTTTTTTTACTATTGCTAACGAATTTAATTGTAATAATGTAGATGTTCTTGCTGGAGAAACTTGGGTCTTTTATAAAAACGGAAACAAAAGATTACGTGGTAATAATAGTTTTGCTAATTTATGGCAGGGAATGCCAGTGTGTCATCAAGCTGTTTTTATAACAAAAAGAGCCTATGATTTATATGGTCTATATGATACTCGATATAAAATAGTAGCCGACTATGAGTTGCTTCTAAGAATGTACCATAGAGGAGCGAAACTTTTACAGATAAAAAATGTTCTTGTAAATTACAGTGCAACAGGTATTTCTTCAACATCATACCTAAGAACAGCAGTAGAATTTAATTCTGCAATAGAACTTTATATAGATAAATATCCTACTAAAAGCAAAGAAATAAGTAATCTTTGTAAAGAAAGGGTGAGAACTGCATATTTTAGATATAACATTGAAAACTATCCTAATTCATTACTTTCTTTATTTAATAGATTAAACTTTGATTATAAAAAAGGCATCGTTATCTGGGGAACTGGTATTTGGGGTAGAAAAATAAAAGATTTATTTATAACTTTAAAAATAAAAGTACCTTTTTTTGTAGATAATGATGAACATAAATGGAATACGAAATTCTATGATATGCAGATATTTGCTCCAAGTGTTTTATCAGAATATGAGGGTAATGTTTTTGTTGCAGTTAAAAAATATGATATAAGTATATTGGAGCAGTTACATTCATATAATAATAGTAAACTACAGTGGTTGCTTTTAAATGAAGTAATTAATGAAGCAGAAAAACACTATACTTTAGTACCCCCCCCCTACATATATGTTAAACATGTAAATAGCTTAGTTAAAATATATTATTATGTAATGACAGCCTTTAGGAGGTGCCTAAATGCAGCCTAAAGTATCTGTTGTTGTTCCTGTTTATAATACAAAAAAATATCTCTCTGAATGTTTACAAAGTATTACATCTCAAACGTATAAAAATCTTGAAATCATTGTTGTTGATGACGGTTCAACAGATGGTTCTGATAAGATTTGCGATTATTTTTCTTCTAAAGACAGGCGTATAAAAGTAATTCATAAAAAGAACGAAGGTGTTGTTGTTGCTCGTAAAACAGGATATGAAATGGCAACAGGAGAGTATCTTGCTACTGTAGATAGCGATGACTGGATAGAACCTACAATGTATCAAGATATGGTAGAAGAAATACTTAAAGAGAATGTGGATTTCGTTTCTGTAGGTTATTGCCGTGAATATGCAGATGGAATAAAGAAAACTAGTACTCAAACGAAAAAATATATCATTCTTGATAATTCTCATTCACAAGATATTTTAAAAGAAACGATTACAGGAACTAGAAGTTGTCTTGTTTTTATGCAGTGGTCTAAACTAGTAAAGGCTGATATTCAAAAAAAGGTTTTTTCTGCCATTCCTAATTATTTGCAAACTGGCGATGATGATTTAAACTTTATATATTTACTTTATTATTCAACTAGTGCCCTTCAAATAGAAAAGCCATACTATCACTATAGAATGCATGGAGAGTCGCTTTCTAATGAATTAACTGGTAGTGCATTTAGAAATTATCTTCCTTTGCTTTATGAAACGGATATAGCAATAATGAACTTATATCCTTGTATAGAACACAGCCTTCTTGACTTGTGGGATGTAAAAAGATGTGTTTCTTTATTAAACCGTTCTAAGCAGAATAAAGCGTGGCTGATAAATATGTATAAATTTCCTTATCCGAAGAAGCTTATAAAAAAATCAGTTGTAATATATGGCGCAGGTAATGTAGGGCAGGGATTTATTTCTGACCTTTCTCTTTATGAAAATATTAAAATTGTAAAGTGGGTTGATAAAAACTATAAAAGATACTCATTTGAATATAGGACTGTGGAACCTGTGGAAAGCATTTATACACTATCTTTTGATTATCTAATTATTGCTGTGCTTAATAAAAATACAGCAAGTGAAATTATACATGAATTAGAACAAAGAGGTATAACACTCGATAAAATCCTATGGGAAAAACCTATCGTTATGGGAGAAAGTATTTAAATATGCTAATTAAAACAAGGAATATGGGAATAGAACTATTACGCAGTATTATGTGTTT
>CAJOPO010000006.1 GCA_905236315.1 uncultured Treponema sp. | reverse complement strand
TTGTAAGTCGCTATAATAGCGCGACTTACAACATCGCATTTTCAAAGTTGCCTCTAAAAACTGAAGTTTTTAGAGGCTCCCATTAATGATAAAAGTTCCGCTTTATCCCCTGCTTTTACGGCACGCCTTATCTTTTTAAATTGCTCTCTGTATTTTACAGGAATGGCTTTATCTTCTAGCATATTTATTACTGTATCTGCCCCATTAAAATCAAATGCACTAGATAGTTCTTTTATCGCTTGTACGGCTTCAAGATACTTATCTTCTGCAATTTCTTCCTTTGCATTTTGCTTTTCTTCTATGGGGTCAGAAGTGCTTTTGTCTTGCGGGGCAATAAGAGGTAAAAGAGTCTTTTTATATGCCTTATATTGCATTAAAAGGTCTGGCGTTTTTTCTGTAATTTCTTTAAGGTTTCCTTCATTACCACACTTTTCTAAAAAAGCTGCGTCTTTTGCAAGGCTCTCTGCTCCAATAAGCAAAGACACCCCCTTTAGACCATGCACTTGCACCGTATATGCTCTTAAATCTCCACTTTGTAATGCACTCTCTATCAAGTCGGAACGCTCATCAATGCTTTCCACAAAGTTTTTTAGAGACAGAATAAAAGTGTCATTATCCCCACAATTTTTAATTCCCATATCCACATTCAAATGGAATATAGACTGGAACAAAGAAGAAGCATTACTACCAGCCTTATTTTCAGTGGCAGAAAGATTTTGCGCATCTTCTTTTGAAGCAGTAGTTATTTTTGTAACCAACTCCTGCGGTAGATAAGAAACAAGCATATCTTCTAGTAAACGCCCATTTACAGGCTTAGAAAGATAATCCGTAAATCCTGCTGCAATATAAGTTTCTTTTGCTCCAGCAAGCGCATTTGCCGTAAGAGCAATGCAAATAGTGTCCTTATTTAATGAAGAACTCTCTGTCTTTAAATGAGATAGAAGCTGAATACCGTCCATCTCTGGCATAAGGTGGTCTATAAGTATTAAGTGGTACTTCGTTTTATAAGCAAGTTCTAAGGCTTCTGCCCCGCTTTCTGCCGTATCAACTTGTATCTGAGTAGCCTTTAGAAAACTGCGTATAACAGTTAAGTTCATGGGCATATCGTCTACAACGAGTATGTGCGATTTTGGGGCATGGAAACTTTCTGTATAATAGGGAGCATTAAGTTTTTCATCGTGATTATGTGCAATATGATAATCTTGTAAGGGCTGCCAGTCCACTACGCTTTGCACAATTCTAAACGTAAAACGGCTTCCCTTACCATATTCACTTTTTACATGAAGGCGAGAGTTCATTTTTGAAAGCAAGCCTTTTACAATGCTCATTCCAAGCCCCGTGCCTTCAATACTACGGTTTCGTTTTTCTTCAAGGCGTTCAAAAGGACTAAACATCCTTAGCTGGTCTTCTTTCTTTATACCAATTCCAGTGTCCTGCACCTGCATTATAAGGTATATACTGTTTTCATCCCTATTTGCATAGTTTATGGTAAAAGTTACAGAGCCTTTTTTTGTATACTTAACGGCATTTGTAAGAATATTTAAGGCACACTGCTTTATGCGCCTTTCATCTCCATTCAAAATGCGCGGTACTTTTTTGTCCACCTCTACAATAAAATCAAGACCTTTTTCCTTTGCACGAGGGGCTATCATAGATTCTAGCTCTGCAATGAGTCCTCCTAAGTCATAGTTTGCAAGGACTAGTTCCATCTTGCCTGCTTCTATCTTAGAAAAATCCAAAATATCATTTACAAGGGAGAGAAGAGTTTTGCCTGCACTCTGAATATCTAATGCGTAGCCCCTTATTGTTCTGTCTTGACTAGTGCGCAAAATCATTTCATCAAGACCAAGCATGGCATTTATTGGAGTGCGGATTTCATGGCTCATATTAGTCAAGAAATTTGTTTTTGCATTTGCAGAGTTCTTTAGTTCTGTAGTTGTAGCTTCCAAAAAGGTAATCAACCTTTGATAAAGTGGAATTAAAGAGTCTTGCTGAATATCGGCCTTTTCGTTATTTATTATTTTGTTTGGGGGAACAAAGTTTCCTTCATTCATGGCAACGGCAACAAGAGTGTTATTGAGTTGCCCGCCACCTTCAGTGCCATTGTGATATAACTCTCCAAACAAATATGCAAACATGCAGTTAGGTGTTATAGCCTTATAATAATTTAGTTCTGTCTTTGCAGACTTACCTAAAAAAAGTTTTCGTTGCGTGCAGCAATATAAAAAAATGGCTTCTGCTCCAAATCTATATAATTCATTGCTGTTTTTGCATGATTCCGTTAGAATATTTTTTATATTGCCATAAGTTAGACGGATTTTTTCACCCTGCTTTACGCTAGAAGCAAGATATATTCTCCCCTGCTCGTCGCACCTTAATGGCACTCTCGCTTGAAAGTCAGGTTTTCTATCAGTAAGTAAAAGGGGAAACTCGCCCACGTTTCCCATAAAAAAGTTTAATTCCGTTACGCTTAGATATGTTCTATATGTAGAAATAGCAGGCAGATGGTCAATTTCAGAAATACATAGAGGATTCCTTATGGCTGTAATCTTCATCTCTTTACCTAAAGGCTGCCAACCAAAGTTTACTACTGTCTTTATATGTAGATTTTCGCCACAAAAAACAACCGCTACAATGCCAGAACTATATAAGCGTGAACTAAAAACTAAAGGCGGAAGTGGTATCTCTGGCATACTAGGAATAAGCCCTGCTACACCACCAAAAAAAGTAATATTGTCTAAATCTTGTTGCGCTATGTCTAAGATTTCATTTATATCATGGTTAAGTCCTGCTATATAAAGCTGAACTCCCTGTGGATTTTTTAAGCTTTTTATGAATGTATTTAATTTATGACCAACTTCTTCAGGTGTTAACTCTGCAAAATCATATTCTGCTACGTGAACCTCACTTTGCTTAAAAAAAGTTAGATTGCATGCAGAAGATAGCTTTTCGGTATTCTTTGTGATGTGTTCATCTTCTTCTGTTAATGCAGCCCCTGTAGTAAGGCCTACAATATTAATATTGCC
>CAJOPO010000005.1 GCA_905236315.1 uncultured Treponema sp. | reverse complement strand
TTTTTTCATAAAAAACCTCCTAATAAGTGAACTGTCCTAAAATTTGGGGTCAGTTCAAGCTGCCATTTTTTTTAGAAAAGATTTGTTTTTTCATATAAAAGTCTCCTATAAAAAGTGTTTACTAGCCCGAAGCGCGTGAAACGCTGCTTCGGGCTAGTAGGGTTAAGTCAACCCTACTAGCGCAGTATACTGCGCAAAATTTTAAACGTGTTTCAAAATGTATGCTGTTATTATCTTTTTTTACCCTATAGTCTTTTGTCAATTCACAATTAAAGGTGAAAATAGATTGCCGTATTAAGTGCTAAAATAACAAGAAATGAGCATATTTTCGTACCATAACCGCCTTGTTTCATCGTATGAAACTAGAGTTTCATCAATATGAAACTAGAGTTTCACCAATATGAAACTTTTGTTTTTACCAAGTAAAATGAATAACAAAAACTTGATTTCTCATAAGGAAAGTAGTCTAAGAAATGAACCTTTATGCTACAAAGGTACAGCCTTTTTTATTAAACATTCGCTATAATATTTGCTTTTTTGCCATATTTACTGTATAATAAAAGTATCCATGGAGGATAAATAGTATGATTAAAACAGTAAGAGATGTTGATTTAAAAGGCAAACGCATTATTATGCGCGTTGATTTTAATGTTCCTATGAAAGACGGCGTAGTACAAGATGATACTCGTATTATGGCCGCATTACCTACCATTAAGTACATACTAGAGCAAAAGCCCCGCAGTTTAGTTCTAATGAGCCATTTAGGTGACCCTAAAAAAGACGTAAAAAAGGCTGCTGAAAAGGCAGAAAAAGCAGGTAAACCTTTTACAGATGCAGATAAAGAAAAGTTTATCAATGGTAAAAACAGAATGAAGCCTGTTGTAGACTATTTTGCTTCAAAATTAGGAACTCCAGTAACATTCTTGCCTGACGCACTAGGACAAAAAGCCGCTATCGAAGCATTGCCAGAAGGTGCTGTTGCTATGCTAGAAAATGTTCGCTTTCACCCAGAGGAAACAAGTAAAGTAGATTCTGAACGCGAAACAATGGCAAAAGAACTAGCTTCTTATGGAGATATTTTTGTAAACGATGCCTTTGGAACCGCTCACCGTGACCAAGCCTCAACTGCTACCATAGCTAAGTTTATGGCAGAAAAACCTGTTGGTGGCTTCCTTATGGAAAAAGAAGTTAAATACATTCAGCCTATGGTTACAGAACCTCCAAAGCCCCAAGTTGCAATTATTGGTGGTGCAAAAGTTTCTTCAAAAATAGCAGTATTAGAGAGTCTTTTAAAGAATGCTTCTGCCCTCATTATTGGCGGTGGCATGGCTTATACCTTCCTAAAAGCACAAGGTCATAAAATAGGAAAATCTTTAGTAGAAGATGATTTTATTGATACTGCTAAAAAACTCCTTAATGACGCAAGTGCAAAGGGTGTAAAGATTTTATTGCCTGTTGACCATGTTGGAGCTTCTGAATTTAGTCCAGATGCAGTAGCAGTTTCTGTAGATGGTGTAGATATTCCAGATAATCTTATGGCTATGGATGTAGGACCTAAAACATTAGAAGCATATAAGGCTGTTATTTCTACAGCAAAATCTATTGTATGGAATGGTCCAGTAGGCGTATTTGAATTTGACGCATTTGCAAAGGGTACAGAAGCAGTTGCAAAAATGGTAGCAGAGGCTACAGGCAATGGTGCAATGACTGTTGTTGGTGGTGGCGATAGTGTTGCTGCTGTAAACAAGTTCCATCTTGCAGATAAAATGAGCCATGTTTCTACAGGTGGAGGAGCTTCTTTGGAATTCTTAGAAGGAAAAACTTTACCTGGCATTGCAATTCTTGCAACAAAATAATTTAAAGTTAAGTCTACATAATTAGATTTTATATTCTTTTATTTAAGAGGGGCATCTTTGCCCCTTTTTTTGTACAATGCAATTTATTTTTCTTGTGGTACAAATGCTATTAGTATAAGAGACACAAGGTATGGCAATGCAAGTAAAATAGCAGAAGGAATGTTTGTAAATAACTGTATATTCTGTAAATGAGTGCTTGCAAACTCACAAAACGCAAAAACAATTACAGATAATGCAACTACAAGAGGTCTTTTTTTTCCTAAAAATACAGCAGCTAGTGCAGTCCACCCCCTGCCTCCAGACATTCCTGGTACATATCCTGAAAGTCTAAGAGCTAGAACACAGCCTGCAAACGCTCCGCTTGCAGAGGCAACAATCCAAGAAATACACCTATATTTATCAGCACTAATTCCTTGAGATGATAAAACTTGACTATCACTCCCTGTAATGCGCATAATTAAACCAGGACGAGTATATTTTAATACTAATATCTCCACTATCGCTATGAAATAACAAAATATGGAAGTAATTATTCTTGTTTTAGGAGCATTGAATAAAAAATATTCAGAATATAAAACACCTCTTGTTTTAAATATTTGAACAGAAAAAAAAGTTGTAAACGAAGCAAACAATAAATTCATTGCAAGAGAAATAAGAAACATATTTGCATTAAAACGAGAAGCAATTCTTTCTAGCACAAATACTATAGCTGCACATAAAAGAACAGAAGCAAAACAAGCAAATACTACATTATGGCTTAAAAGCATAAAGGCATAACAAAAAAAGGCTCCCATATTTATAAGATATTCAAGGAACATTGCCATGCGTCCTGCATACTCGCTTACTAAGGCTCCCATAGTTACAACTAGTAAAGGAGCGGCTATGTATATAATATTTAATAAAACAGAAATAATATTCATTTTACTTCCTAAAAGGCTTTTTTGTTAAAGAAAAGGGAATCGCTATAGCAAAAAGAATACAGCCTTGAACAATGCCGCTTATATCAAAAGCAAATCCTTGAGTAAGTCCTACTCTTTCTGCAGAGGTATATAACCATGCTAATACTATAGAAGCAGGAATTAGAGCAAGAGGATTAGCAGAAACAATTAATGCAGCACTTAAAGCATTCCATCCCATTCCACTATAAAATCCCTTATGGCAAGTGTAATACGTTCCACAAACGGCAAACATACCCGTAAGAGAGTGTAAAGCTCCAGAAAGGGCTAGAGAAACAAATGAATTTGCTATTGAAGAATATCCACAATACTTTGCGAACTCTGGGGCTTTTCCCCATATTTCCATAGTTCTACCCATATAAGTATGTTTCATAAAGAAGTATGTAATAACACAAATTGCTATAGCTATAAAGAAAGAAAAACAAAACGGAGAAGGCGGTAATAATTGGTAAAATCTAAACTTCTCGTCAATATAAGGAAATGCTAGTAAGTTCTGTCCTGAAGAACTATTTGCAGATAGTATAAGAGAATCAATAATAGGTATTAAGGCTGCAGAAAGTAAAAAGCTAGTTAGTAATACTGTAGCACCTCTTAGTTCATATAAAAATGCTGATACTATAGCAACTAAGGCTCCAAACATAAGTGTTAATATTAATGCTAGTATAAACTTTAAAGGCCATACAATACGAAGTGGAGATGTTAATACAAGAGCAGAAATATATCCTCCTAAATATATTTGCCCCTCCCCTCCTAAATTCATATTGCCACTTTTTAGGGCTATTGCACTTCCCGCGCCTGCGGTCATTAAAAAAGTGGCTGTGTTTAGCATGGTGCCAAAATACCATAAACTTGTGAATGTTCCAGAAAATAAGGAACTTAAGGCTTGTAAAGGATTTTTACCACAAAATATTATTATTGTAATGCACACAATAAAGCCTAATATGGGAGAAAGTATTGACCCAATAGGTATATTTTCTTTTTGTATTTTTATATGAAATATATTCATTTATCTTTCCTTAGAAATATCAAATGCTAAATGAGTAGAGCCGCTTTCTAACTCATACACTCTTGAACATAAAGACAAAGGAAAATCTGCTGCCCCAATTATAAGTATTGCACAACCTTTCTTTGCAAGATTTGCAATTTTATATGCTAAAAGACCTTGCGCTTGTACATCCAAACCTTGCATAGGATTGCATAAAATCATTAAACTTGGCTGATTATAAAGTTCACGTGCAAAAATAAGTCTTTGTGTCATTCCACCACTTAGATTTTTACATTTTTCATAAGGGTCTATATTTACATCTGCATTTTTTATCATTTCTTTTGCAATTTGTTCTAGGTTGCCCTTTCTTATGTATGAAGTGAGCATTTGAAGAATGTTTAAATTTGGATTTGACGCTCTAAATATTCTATCAGAAGATACTATAGCGGTATTATTTTTACGTAAAAATCTTGTTGTAAGAGGTCTTTTTGAAAGATTAATTTTAACAAAACTTTCTGCATTTTCTGAATGTTTCAAATTAAAAACAACATATCCCCTTGCTCTAGATATAGCCATACCTGTTGCAACATCTTCTAAAGTTTCCATAGCAGCTTCTTTCATACCTGTTATGGCTGTAATTTGCGAATAAAAAACTTTTATGTTTGTATTCAATAAAGCAGGTCGGTTTTTAGGTTTATAAGAGACATTGCAAAGTTCAAAGCATAAAGAAGATTCTTTAGGATTATCGTAATTATTAGTTATTCTTTCTTTTTTATCATTTTTTACAGAGTTTATAATGTAACTATTAGCTCTTTTATATTCTTGTACAGAGGCAAAAAAACTTTTTAACTGCCCTTTTTGTAAAATTGTTATGCTATCTGCATATAATTCCGCTTCTGCAGTGCTATGTGTTATGACTATTATATTGCACCCCTTTTCTGCTTCTTGCTTAAGATTTTCATATAGTTTTTTTCGTTCATTCATATCCAAAAAGGCAGATGGTTCATCTAATATCAATAAAGAAGGATTTTTTAACATGGCAGAAAGCAATGAAACATAAAACCTATAGTTTCCTCCTAAATCTTTTACAAGTGCATTAAGAGGTAGCTCTGGAGCATATTTTGAATGTAAAGTTTCTAGTTTTTTGGGTACCTTATCTAAAAGCATTAGCGTATGTGTTTGCCCAGAGTTCAGCCCAGAATTCAATAGTATATTTTCTAAAGCAGTTAAGGCAGAAGCAAGAAGAGGTCTTTGTTGTACAATAACAATTCCTTTTTCTATAGCATCTTTAGGAGAAGAAAACACTGCTTTTTTACCATCAATAATAATTTCTCCAGAAGATGGCTGTATGCTTCCTGAAAGGATAGAAGCCAGTGTTGACTTACCAGCTCCATTTTCTCCTAGTAAGGCATGGATTTTTTTTTCTGAAAACGTAACGCTTATATCTTTTAATGCCTCTTTTAAAAGATATTTTTTACTTATGTTATTAAGCGTTATGTTCATAAAAAGCCCTACCTATAACTGCGGAACGCTTATTGTTCCATTTTTTAAGCTATCTATTAAAGCAGAAATCTTTTTTCTAGCTTCTTCGGGAACTGTCTTTATATAAAGTGGGTCATCTTGAATAAAATCTATATACCCTTCTTTTAATCCTACGCTTAAAGTAGTACCCCATGCAATTTTTCCATTTAAATAATCTAAAACCGCTTCTTTTGTTGCTTTAGCCTGCTCTGTAGCACAACTAGAAATAACAGTACCAGGAGCCTTTACAAATGAATTTTCATCTATGTATGCTAGAAACATACCATGTTCAATGGCAGAAGCTATAACTCCTTGAGAAGCCCCTCCGCATATAGGAAGAATAACATCTACCCCCATTGCATATAGGGCATCTGCAATCTCTGCTCCCTTAGAAGCATCATACCAGTTACCAACAACTCTAAACTCACAAGTAGTTCCGTCCACAGCGTCTAATGCGCCACGTGCAAAGTACGGATAAAGTACATTATTCATAACAGGATATTCTTGGGCAGCAATAAGTGCTGTTTTATGATTGCTTGACATAAGAGAAGCTAAATAACCTGTTAGATATACCTGCTCCCTTTGGTCATAATTTACACAATATATATTGTTGTTTCCACTTAAATTGCCGTGCATGAGTATATATTTTTGTTTTGGGAACTTTTGTGTAAGGGGGGCTGCTATCTCTGGTAAAGATTCATTTGAAGACACTATAACATCATAATCGCCACTTGCTGTAATAGCAGTAAGTTTTGTAGCCCACTCTGATTGATTCGTTCCTACTTCCATTACATCACAAGATGCTTTTAAACTCTCTTCTGAAATGTCTTTGTTATATTCTTCTATGGCTTCTTGAACCCCGAGCACTAAGTTTGCGTATGTTGGGGAATCTGCAATTATGCCAGGAACAAATACTCCTATGCGTGGGGCTTTTTTTTGTACACTTTGCGTACAACTTGTAAAAATAAACATTATTAGTGAAAAAGCAATGATTAGATTTCTTTTGATAAAGACCTCGTTCTTAAATTTTATAAATTAAGAAACGTTTCTGAAAAATAATATAGTTTTATTTCAAACTATTGTCAATGTTATTGTAATGCTTTTTCTACATTTTCATTCATGCGGCATAATAAACTTAAAAGTTGTTCTTTTTCTCTTTCTGAAAAACCTTTATAGCACACTTCAAGCAGTTCTTTTGATATTTGAGAAGTTATAGGACTTAAAGCCATTCCCTTATCAGTTAAAGAAATATTCTTTATGCGGCTATCTGCACTATCTGGGGTTTCTTGCACTAAACCATCTGCAATAAGCTTTTTTATAAGGCTTGTAGTTGTAGATTTATCTCTGTTTATTCTATGTGAAATTTTCCCCTTACTTAGGGTACCTTCTATGGACAACAAATACAATATAAATCCATGTGAAGAGGAAAGATTGCCTAAAGATAGTAATTTTTTGTTTGTAAAATCTGCTGTAATTGAATGAATACGTGATATAAGCGATATAAGTGAAGAAACGGAATAATTCATAGACTACTCAAAAAGTTTTGTTTCAAACATTATATTATAAGGGATGACATCGCTACCTGTTATTTTATAAAGTCAAACTTCACAAGAATATTTGATACTTAAAAATAAAAAAACTCCGTCATAAAACGGAGTTTCTACTGAGCTATTGCAGATTCGAACTGCAGACCCACGCCTTAAAAGGGCGTTGCTCTACCTACTGAGCTAATAGCCCATCCTTTCTCTCTGAAAGTGATTATCAGTATATATATCTTTATATTTTTAGTCAATAGGATTATAAAATATTTTTGAAAAATTTATAATTTTTTTGTACAGGGAAGCATATAGTCAATGCCACTCCATGAAAATCAGTTTTCAAGGGGGTGCCCTTGAACCCCATATTTTTGGGGGAGAGAGAAAACTCTACTCCGTTCCGAAGGACTGCTTGCAGTAGCGGTTTTCTCTCTTCCCCAAGCCCCCTCTCTCTTTCAGCACGGCTTAGGGGCTTCACGCCCCTAAGAACCCTAGCTTTACTCCCAAAAAATTACAGAATTTCAATATTTATGCTACTTTTCAAATGATTATTATAACTTGAAACTGAACACTTGACCGAACCTAAAATAGCTTTATAAACCAATTTAATATTATTTCAAAAACTGATTTCCGTAATGCCAGTCTTTATTATTCCTTAATGAATGAAAGCCACTCTACTTTTACGGCTTCCCCTAGTCTTTTTTTAACAAATAATTTTCTTGAAGAATACAAAAAAATGCCTTAGAATAAAGATATTAAATAGCCTTTTTATAGGGGGATTTATGGGATTATTTACTAAAAAAGAAAAGACTCCAGCAGCTACTGTTATGGAAGATGTTCTTGCCGTAAAAAAGAATGAGTCGGTTTTAATTATTGCAAACCCAGAAACAAACGTAATTGCACAACAACTTTATACTGCTAGCTTAGAAGTAGGAGCTAAACCAGTTCTTATGTTTCAGCAAAAAAAGGCTTCTATGGATTCTGCCGAAAAGGCTATTATAGGTGCACTTAGTTCAGAGCCTGATATAGTATGTTCAATATCCTCAGGAAAACTAGGTAAAGATGCAGAAGGAACAGCTAAGCCCTATACGGCTCTAGATGGTACAACTTATGACAATATGTTTGATTTGCTTTTAGAGGGAAAGAAGTGTACCCGCGCCATTTGGACTCCTGGTCTTACAGAGGATATGTTTAATCGCACTGTAAACATTGATTATAAGTTATTAAATGAGCAGTGTAAAAAAATATTTAAACGCTACGAAAATGCTGTTAGCGTACATGTTACCTCTCCTAATGGAACAGATGTTGTAGTTCCTGTTAATAACAGAAAGCCTATGGCAGATAATGGAGATTTTTCTAAAGCAGGAAGTGGAGGAAACATTCCAGCTGGGGAAGTTTTTATTAGCCCTGTAGTAGGAGGAACTCCTATAGTAGCAAGTCCAAAGAATGAACAAAATCCATCTCATAAGTCTATGTTCAATGCTATGAATGAAAAACTAATGAGTGTAACTAAGTTGAAAAATACAACAGAGGAAGCTACAAAAAAGGAGCAAGAAGAAACAGAAAAAAGCCAAAGCACAGATAGTAATGAAACAGAAGATGTAAAGACAGAACAGAACGCAGAAGGTACATCTGGAGTTATTGTATTTGATGGAAGTATGTCTTTTAATGATGGTGATGCCTTGTTAGAAAATCCTATAACCGTAAAAGTAGTAAATGGCTTTGTAGATGAGATAACAGGAGGGGAAGAAGCTCGTCGTTTATTAAAAGATATTACTACAGCAGAAAAAGAATCTATTGCAATGGAAACTGCAGGCAAACTAGCAGAAGGTCAAGGTGCAATTTATAGTAGGAATGCTCGTAATATTGGTGAACTAGGAATTGGCTTAAATCCAAATGCTAATATAACAGGTAATATGCTAGAAGATGAAAAAGCATTTCGTACTTGCCATTTTGCAATAGGCAGAAACTATGACGGAGATGCTCCTGCATTAATCCATTTTGATGGCATTGTGCGTAATCCTACTATTGTGATTAAATATGAAAATGGTAGTGAATATACAATCATGGATAAGGGAGATTTAAAACTTTAAAAATCCAATTTCTTAATCAAAAAGTTAAAATACCCGCTACTTGATAGCGGGCACCATTTTTTATGAAAGGACTTTTTTTATAGTTTCTGAAGATTGTTGTAACTCTTCTCTAGTCATATCCTCTGCCTTTTTTAACATGGAAACTGGTACCCCATAGGCTTTCTCTAATGCTTCGTTAGTCATTACTTCTTGAGGACTTCCATAGTCCATATCTCTATTAGGGTAAAATAACAATACACTATCTGCATATTTTCTAGTTAAATCTAATTCGTGCATAGAAATGTATATGGGAGTATTTGTAGTATTAGAAAAAATCTTTAAATATTTTAAGGCATTTTCTTTTTGATATTCTTCCATTGCAAATAAAGGTTCGTCCATAAAAATGCTTTTGCTTCCATACAAAATACTAAATGCAAGTAATACCCTCTGACATTCTCCCTTACTAATTTCTGTTAATCCGTGCTCTAACACTGCTTTTAATTCAAATTCATCTATCACTTCTTCTTTTAAATCAGGAGTTTTTGACAGTATAGATTTAGCACAACCTTTTAAAGCTCCATTAGTATATACAAAAGAAAGTAGGTCTTTTACCTTTTCTTTACTTTCAAATTCCATATTTTGATAAATAACAGAAGCCAAAAGATTTTTATCTTCCTCTTTTAAAAGAGCAATATCAGTGCCTTGTAAATAACATTTTCCCTGCTGTGGAATAAGGCGACCAGAGGCTAACATAAGAAAAGTAGATTTTCCTGAACCATTTGGTCCTATTAAACTTGTAAATCCTGCTGGTATGGAGCCAGAAAAATGTTCAAATATGGGTTTAGGTTGAATAGGCATTCCATTTGAATCTAAATCATCTTCAAAAGCAGGATAGGTAAAAGAAACATCAGAAAACTCTATATAATTCATACAAGATATGATAATAATTAAAATATTGATTTTTAGCAATGGAGTTTCTAAAAACTTATGAAAATCAGGAGGTATTACGAAATGTATGCTATGTTAAGCGTGTCATTCTGAACGAAGTGAAGAATCTGTGCAATGTTAGCGGAAACCCGCAGTCTTTATAG
>CAJOPO010000004.1 GCA_905236315.1 uncultured Treponema sp. | reverse complement strand
TCTCAAATGTCTGAATGCCTATTGGTAGATTTCGTTTCTCGCTCATAAGGATATTATAGCACAGAATGATAAAGAATATCTATTTTTATCAGGATTTTCTTTAGTTTCTGCCTAAAAACTATTCTTTTATCTATGCTATCAGGTGAGCCTTAAGAATTAGGCATAATTTACCTAATGTTTATATAGTGCTTATATACACAAAAGGAGGCATGACAGCATAATAAAGGGGAGTGTAGCCTAATTAGATTATACTAGTAGATTTATATAGGTGAGAGAGAATATTTAATTAGAGAAGTTTTTGTCATCTAGGTGGAATATAGATTGGAAGATTACTATTCTTAAACTATCCTTAAGTTATATTTCTTATTATAGCACATTGTGGGGAAGAGTGCAAGTGCATCGCAAGCGCATTGTCCATTTTGTATAACAGACCCTTACGGACACATACCTTGTATAAAATTTATGTATCATATAAAATATACGTATGAAAGCAATAATTACAGTTGTTGGTGGCGATAAGGTTGGTATTATAGCAAAGGTTTCTGCATATTTATCTGAACATTCAATTAATATAGTAGATATAACGCAAACTATTTTGAGTGGAAACTTTGTTATGATGATGATGGTTGATTTTGAAGGTGCTGATAAAGACATTGCAGAAGTACGTAAGGATTTAACAGAAGAATGTAAAACCTTAGGCGTAGAAGTGAATGTAATGGCGGAAAAGGTTTTTAGTGAAATGCACAGACTTTAGAGTAAGGTTCTTAAGAACGAGAGAAAGAAAATAACCATGTTCTTTTAGAACCTTGTTCTAAGTTTATATGCTGTTTTAAGACTGCATATAGCATTGGAATTCTTCTTCTAAATCAGGAATATCTTTACTTTGTGGTTTAAAAGGAGGTTCCTCTTTTCCTAGTGTGTCAAAAAGATTTTTTAATGTTATAAACTTTACAGATGAATAGCGAGGCATATCCATCCATTCTGCATGTGGGCGGTCATCTTCCATAACAAAGGTACAACTAGGTTCAATCTTCTTTACAAGAATACCGCCATTTTCATAAATGACAGAGTTTATTTCATAGATTTGCTCTAAGTCCCTATTAGAATTTAGTGCTAGATGAATCTTTCCTTTTAGACGGCGACTTTTTGCATGTAAGCAGCGATGTCCATATAGATTGTATATCTGGTGAGTCATATATTTACGGTATAATTTAAGTTTTTTGCTTTCTATATTATCAATTACCGTCCTTAAATAATCATTTTGATTTTCAAACAAAGAGTTTAAACTTATATTTTGCTGTTTACATATATTTTTTACCAAAAACATTGTCATTAATGCGTCATCACAACTGTTATGAGCCGTTAAAGAAGAAATGTCTTGATTGTAGAATTTCATCCAAGAAACAAGTCCATTTTGAATACCGTTTATTTTATTTGCAAGACTTCTGCTATCATAGGCATCAAAATATATATAATCCATATTAAAATGTTTACAGGCACAAACCATAAAGTCTACATCATTTTCTACGGCAAATCCTATTTTAGTTCTATTAGGTGCTGTTAAAAGTGCTTTGAGTTCGTCATAGTAAAATGTAAAGTCAGGTTGGTCTAAAAAATATTCTTTTGTATATGCAAGTTGGCAGGGACCATTAGGGGAAAGCAAAGATTCATCAAAGGGAACCTTTGGGTTCATAACTATATCTTTCTTTTCTATTATATTAAAATCTTTATCGCAGAGAACATAGCCAAAGGAACATATATAGCCTTCTGATTTTATATTATTTGCACATTCTATATCAAAAAAAAGAAAAGTCTCTTCCATTTGTTAATATTCTAATATAATTCTCTAATAGTCGCAATATTTCTATGTATTTATATGACTTTTTAATTGACAAGGTTATGACATTTTGACATAATTTGTCATAATAGAGAGGTTCTTATGGCAAAGAAATATGCTTTTTTGTTTCCAGGACAGGGGGCACAGGCTCCAGGAATGGTAAAAGATGTTGCAGAAGCATTTCCTTCTGCAAAGCAGGTAATAGATAAAGTTTCTTCTATTATAGACGTAGATATGGCACATTTGTTGTGGGAATCTTCTGCAGAAGAATTAAGTAGAAGTGATAATAGCCAGATTGCAATAACTACTGCATCCCTAGCCATTATGCAAGCCCTAAAAGATAAGGGCATAGAGCCGTCTGCCGCAATGGGATTTAGTTTAGGAGAATTCCCTGCTTTGTATGCTGCTGGGGTTCTTTCTTTTGAAGATGTAATAAAAGTTGTACGACAGCGTGGTTTAATCATGCAGCAGGTATGTGAAGAAATTGCTTCTAGTAATGAAGGACACGCTCCTGGTATGAGTGCAATATTGGGATTAAGTCCTGATAAGGTAAAAGAAATTGCAGATTCCATTCCAGATGCTTATGCTGCCAATATGAATAGTGTTCAACAAACTGTTATAAGTGGTACTTTTGATGCCCTTGCTGCTGCAGAAAAGGCTGCTAGTGAAGCAGGAGCACGCCGTGCAATTAGGCTAAAAGTGGCAGGTCCTTTCCATTGCCCACTTATGCAAAAAGCGGCTGATAACT
>CAJOPO010000003.1 GCA_905236315.1 uncultured Treponema sp. | reverse complement strand
TTAATTCCTGCTATTACCAGGAATTAAAACTCGTCGGGTTCTCTAAAAAATCACCAAAGGTGAGTTTTTAGAGATACCCTTAAGTTTATTGCATTTTAGCGGAGATTTCAAGTGAGACTTTGAATCTCCACCGCCTAAGGTAGTCAAGGGGGCACGTAGCGATGTATGAAGGGGGGCATATAGTGACGTGTACACGTACCACCCACTGACGTATACACGTCATACCCACCGACATGTACATGTCAGTAGGTCCCCCCTATTCTCTATCGTCTAAACTCCTCATTCCTCACTCCTAAATTCTACCTTCTAATAACACTATTGAAAATACTTATAAATTTTGCTATATTAAACCTGTTCAGAAATGAGTTTTCCGAATAAGGAATAAACAATGCTAGAATACAAAAGACCTATTGTTATTGCAGAAATTGGGTGCAATCATAAGGGAGATATGAATATAGCTCATCGTATGATTAGATTGTTAGGTGTCTTTAAAGATTTTGACGAACAATCTGCCATTGACATTGTAAAGTTTCAGAAAAGAACAAATAAAGAGCTTTTAACTCCAGAAGAATATAATGCGCCACATCCTCATCCAGAAAATAGCTATGGTCCAACTTACGGCTTACATCGCGAGTCTTTGGAATTTACTGTAGAGCAGCACGCACAACTAAAAAAATGGTGCGAAGAAGAGGGGCTTATTTATTCCACATCGGTTTGGGATTTAACGGCAGCAAAAGAAATAGTTTCTTTAAATCCCTCTCTTATAAAGGTGCCTTCTGCCTGTAATTTGGACTTTAACGTCTTAGGCTATTTACGCGATAATTACAGCGGAGAAGTTCATTTATCATTTGGAATGACAACTAAGCAAGAAGAAAAACAGATTATAGACTTCTTTAGAGAAAAGAACAGAGCAAAAGACTTAGTAATATATTCATGCACATCAGGCTATCCTGTGCCTATGCAAGATGTCTGCCTTTTAGAAATAACAAGGCTTATTAACGAGTATAAAGGCGTTGTAAAGGCTATTGGATTTTCAGGTCATCATAACGGCATTGCTCCCGATGTGGCTGCTCTTACGCTTGGTGCGCAATACTTTGAACGCCACTTTACCTTAGACCGCACTTGGAAGGGTACAGACCATGCTGCAAGCCTAGAGCCTGACGGAATGAGAAAACTTGCTCGTAATTTAAGGAATGTAGTTCAGACGCTCACTTATAAGGACGAAGACATATTGGATATAGAAGCCGTGCAGCGTAAGAAGCTAAAACATATTAGGGGGGGGGGTACAGCCGTATAGTAGAATTTCTGCTTATGGTGGTAGGCTCTTCAGTTACCGCTTCAGAACGATGGAGGCTGCATGAAAACTGTAGCCTTCGTACCCATAAAGTTACATTCCCAAAGACTTCCGCATAAAAACATTCTGCATTTAGCAGGGCATCCGCTTTGCTATCACATTTGCAATACCTTACTTTCTGTAAAAAGCATTGATAACGTTTACGTCTATTGTAGCGATGAAAGCGTAGTTAATTACTTACCCAAAGGCATTATCCTAAAAAAACGTGAGCCATATTTAGACCAAGACTCTATAAAGGGCTTTGATATTTATAAAAACTTTATAAAAGAAGTGGACGCAGACATATATGTTCTAGCGCACACCACCTCTCCTGGCATTAAGCAGAGTTCCCTTGAAAACGCGCTTTCTCATGTGCTTTCTGGAGAAAACGATTCAGCTTTCTCTGCACAAAAATTTCAGACATTCACTTGGTTCAAAAACGAACCTTTAAACTATGACTTAAAAGATGTTCCGCGCACGCAAGATATAACTCCTGTATGGGTGGAAACTAGCGGGTTTTATATGTTCAAGAAAGAAATATTTACAGTTTATGGGCAAAGAATAGGCTTTAACCCCTTTATTCAAGAAGTTGATGATATAGAAGCCATTGATATTGATGAAAAGGCTGATTTTGAATTAGCCGAGAAGCTATTTGCTATACAAATGCACGGGGGGGGG
>CAJOPO010000002.1 GCA_905236315.1 uncultured Treponema sp. | reverse complement strand
ACAACGACTTGCCAGAGCATTTATTTTATTTTCCTTTACATAAGTATCATAAGCTTTATAAAGTTTTATAAAATCATCAGCATTATTTTTTGGTGTATTTTCTAATCCAACAAGATATTTTTTTGCACGTTCTAAATATTCACTACATTCATCCATAGAATAATTCTTTGCTTTATTTATAAGCTCTCTTGCTTCTATAGAAATTAATGTAGTTCCAAATACACGTGCCATATCTGCGTCTAATGCCCTTCCAAATCCAAAACCTTGTGGAGTATGCCCAACAGCACTAAGACGGGCATTTTTTAACTGAATACGTAAAACAGCAGCTCTAATAGTTTTATCTATTTGATTACGAACTTTTTCTTCTTCTGGACTACCAAACACATATTCAAATTTATAATCTGTACCTCTGAATTCTTTTATAGCATTTCCTGCACTAAAAGCACCAGTTAAAGAATTTAATCTTAATCTTCCACCATCTATCACAGGTTCTCTTAAAGTCCAAAGAAGGATTGGACAGGAAAAACGTCTTAAAACTTCACTTGCATAAGCTGCATTTGCAAAAGTAACATTCTGAAGAACAATCAAATCTGGAGTTAAATTTTCTAAATACGACGTTAAATCTTCAATTGTTAATAACATTTTTTCCGGAGCCTTTAATTCTGCTTCTGATTTTAAAGAAAGCTCTTTAAGTAAAGCACAGGAAGATTCAAATGCTTTTTGCGCACTCTCTAAATGAAATGTGCCTACCCCAATCGGTACGTAAGCAATTTGTGTTTTTTTATTCATAATGTATTCTCCTTAAAACATAAATAATAAAATCAGTTTTATTTTATTAAAAGTGTCAGTCCACTTACAAAAAGCAAAATATATGTTACAAGCATAAATATTTTTTGATTCATGTGTGCATAAAGCAAAGAACCAATTTTCATTCCACCCCACAAAAAGGGAACCGTCATCAAAAGTACCTTAAAAAGACTATAACTCCAATAACCCTGAACAGCATCAGATACAAGAATGAAAAAATTTAAAAAAATCCAAATACAGCTTATTGTTGCCCGGAACTGTTTTCTTTCTTTTAAAGTCTTACTCAAATATCCTATAAGCAGCGGGCCACCACAAACAAATATTCCATGAATAAGACCTGCAAAAACAAGAACTAAATAATCCTTTACCAAAGAAAGTCTTACATGCTTTGGAGTTTTTTCAATCTCTCGTATACTGCCATCATTTTTTACAGCAATTTTTTTAGGATGAATAAAAAGCTGTGCCATTCTTTGAATAGATAAAAGTATTATAAAAATTCCAAGTGCAATATAAAGTATATGTTCTTTACCAGAAACATATTTCTTTAAGAAAATCCCTAAGAGAATTCCGCATAACATTACAAGACAAACTTTTAATAGCTCTTTCCAGACAACATCATGCCTGTTTAATACAGCAACATAAATACCACTTAAAATACCCAATACATTTAATATTGGACGAGCGGTTGCATAACCTACAAGCATTAAACTAACAGGAAGTGCAAGTATTGTTCCCGCAAATCCTGTTATACCTTGCATTATGTTTGCAAAAAGAATTACGCTGCAAAAGAGCAAATAACTTAAATGGATATCCATTTTCAAAGTTACCTTTTATTTTTTCTGTGCTCGAACTACCTTTATTGTTGCAGAAAAATCTTCTTTTGCGTACCCGGCTTTCATAGCTTCATCATATACACGCTTTGCATTTTCTTCACCAGGCATATATACTCCACTTTCTTCTGCAAGCTTCATACAAATACCAATGTCCTTATGCTCGTTTTCTATGCTAAATGCTGTTGTATAATCTTCTTTACTGATAACTTCTTTTTTACTGTCCAGATAAAAATTCTGACCGCCACCATAACTAATTGCAGTTGCAAAAGTTAAAATATCAATTCCATTTGCTTTAGCTAATGTAGAAGTTTCGTTTACACCATTTTGAATCTGACTTACTAATGCATTATGACAAATTTTCATTACAAGACCTTTTCCATTTGAACCCATGCGAATAACATTTTCGCCCATATAATGTAAAATAGGTTCTGCTTTTTTGTAAGAAGATTCTTCGCCACCTACATAAATGCCTAGCTTACCAGCAATAGCCGCCGGTTTACTTTTTACAACAGGTGCGTCTATAAATTCTGCTCCAGTCTTTTTTACCATTTCAGAAATTTCTACAGAAACAGAAGGGTCTATTGTGCTCATGTCTATGCAAAGTTTTCCGGCTTTTAATTCACCTAAAATTTGAGTATAAACCGCATGACTGTGCTCGCTTTTTGGAACCATACTAATGATAACATCACTTTTTTGAGCAAGCTCTACGTTATCTTTACAAGGAACTGCTCCTACTTTTGCAAGCTTCTCTACTTGTGCACTAACCATATCAAAACAGTAGACCGTGTCATCATGTTTTTTTACAATATTT
>CAJOPO010000001.1 GCA_905236315.1 uncultured Treponema sp. | reverse complement strand
TCTTGACACCAGATGAGTTTTTGAATAACTTTTACTTACATTCTTCCACAGGAAACTGAGTGTCCTATATGTATTTGGAACGAACACGTCCCTTGTATTATTCAAATAAAGAGATTATAATATAAGACAATGAATAATATTTTTAAGCCCACTTTAGATATTATTGAGCAGGAGCTAAATCAAATATTACCCATAATAGATGAAACTCTGCAAAATAATACAGACTGGCTTTCAAAAACCTTTGACTCTTCCTCTTACGCGCTAAAAATGGACTACGCCATGCCACTTATAAAGCCCACTCGCTCCTTAGTGGATTTAGGTGGCAAAAGGTGGCGACCTCTACTATTAGTATTAAGTGCACAGGCGCAACTAAACACGCAATCCTTAAAGTCAAAAGAAATTTTACGCGCACTGCATTTAACGCCGCTTGTAGAATTTATACACACTGCAAGCCTACTTCACGATGATATAGAAGATTCTTCTGACACAAGAAGGGGAAAGCCTGCGGCATATATTACCTATGGAACAGACACAACTATAAATGCAGCGTCTTGGCTCTATTTTACAGCCCCGCTTTGCATAGATACCTTAGAAGCCGATATAGAAACAAAAAATAAACTCTATTCTCTTTACAATGCAGAGGCACGAAAGCTCCACTTGGGTCAAGCTATGGATATAGCATGGCACAGAGATAAAGATTTTTTTCCACAGGTTCAAGATTATGAAACTATGGTTATGTGTAAAACAGGAACTCTAGCGTCTTTAGCTATAAAGGCAGGGCTTATCTGTGCAAATGCTAGTCAAGATACAATTAACGAAGCAGGAAAACTTGCTTCTCAAATTGGAGCGGGTTTTCAAATAATAGATGATGTGATAAACTTAACTATAGGAAATCCTGGCAAAAAGCGAGGGGACGACATTGTAGAAGGCAAAAAATCACTACCTGTATTAATTTTTGCTTCTAAAAGCACTGCCTCTTGTGTGCAAAAACTACAGCAGTGCTTTTTAATGGCAAGGCAAGAAGGCATAAACAGCACTGCAGTAGAAGATGCCATATCGCTTTTACAATCAAGTGATTCTATAAAGTGTGCAAAGGCACGCGGAAAGCAACTTATTACAGAAAGTTGCTCAAAACTAAAAAAGCTATTTGCAGAAGACAATGTTGCTGCAGATAGCATTGAACTTTTGTTTACATCAATGATTCCAAAAGAATTAAAGGAGGAAGCAAATGATTGAAAGCTGTGAAAAATTAAACAATCAAGCAATAGAACTTGCTTCCAGAGGTGAATATAAAGAAGCTATAGCATGCTTTGTAAGGGCATTATCTATAGAAAATCAAAATCACCTTTTATGGTACAACTTAGGACTCACATATAGAGATGCAGGGGAATTAAAAGAAGCTAAAGCAGCTATAGAAAAGGCGTTTTACATAAAACCCAATGATGAAGAAATTATAGAAACTTTAGCACTTATTTGTTATAACTTAGGCGTTTATGAAGAAGCTATGGGGTATGTGTACTTGGGGCTACAATTAAACAACATGAATAGCCATTTATGGAATACAAGGGGTGTTCTATTTTTTAATACTTCAGATTTTATAAATGCAGAAGAGTCCTTTGAGCAAGCACTATCTATAAACCCATACTACTATGATGCCCTATTTAATTTGCGCGATACTTATAGTGAATTAGGAAATTCTATAGGTGTTGCAGAATGTGAACGCCGCATGAAAACTCTTAAACGATCATAAAGATTTAATATGACACAAAAAGCAATAGTAACTTTTAAAGACAATTCTGAAATACAAGTTAGTCCCATGTTAAAGGAAGCCTGTGCTTCTTGTAGTGCAGGTTGTGCAAAGCAAAGAAAAGTATTTTCAGTTTCTAATCCTCATAATTATTCTATTAATATAGGTTCTGTAGTTCTTTTAACGGCATCAAAGAAAATGCAGGCTTTTCAAGGGATAGTTTCTTTGCTTTTTCCTGTATTATGTGCCATTGCAGGAAATTTTATAGCATATTTTTTGGCTATAAAGCTAGAAATCCAATCTAAAGATAGTTTACAGGCAATATTTGTACTATTATTTCTATTTATTTCCGCTTCCCTTGTGGTTTTAGTTACAAGAAAGCACTCTCTACCAGGAATACCTGAAATAAGTGAAGTGTTGAATTGAAGAAAAACAAACGGATTTGTTCGCACCTAACGGTGCTCACAGATAAAGGAGAATCTTGTCAATCTTAGCTAGAATATATAGATTTTTCACTACGTTCAAAATGACATTTTA